>JBNKQT010000325.1:0-30070 GCA_050297115.1 Ensifer sp.
CGGGAGCCGTTGAACACACCATAGTGCCCCACATCGGGCTGCACATAATGCGCACGCATGCCATCAGGAATGGATGAGCAGATCGTTTGTGCAGCTTCTGTTTGGCCTACACCGGAGATGTCGTCGTTTTCACCTTCGACCGTCATCAGGGCAACAGTTTTGATTTTGGAGGTATCAACCAGTTTTCCACGATGCTTCAACTCGCCCTTCGGCAGCGCATGCTGGATAAAGACCACATCGACCGTTTGCAGATAGAATTCCGCTGTCAAATCCATAACGGCCAGATATTCATCATAGAAATCGCGGTGTTTTTCCGCCGAGTCACCGTCATTTTTCACCAGATTGACGAAAAAGTCCTTCTGTGCCGTCATATGACGATCAAGGTTCATGGACATGAAGCCGGAAAGCTGGAGAAAGCCGGGATAAACCGGCCGCATGAAGCCTGGCTGGGGCCAGGGGACCTGCATGATGACATTATCAGAGAACCATTCAATAGGCTTGTTCTGCGCAAGCTCGTTCACCGCTGTCGGATTGATGCGGGTGTCAATCGGTCCGCCCATCAGCGTCATGGATGCGGGCGCGGCGGGATCTTCGCGCTCTTCCATCACCGCAATGGCTGCCAGAACCGGGACAGATGGCTGGCATACAGCCATCACATGTGTGTCGGGTCCAAGGAACTTAATCATATCAATGATATAGTCGATATAATCATCGAGATCGAAGGTGCCTTCTGTTAACGGCACCATACGGGCATCAACCCAATCGGTGATGTAAATTTCAGCTGAAGGCAGCATCGTTTCCACCGTGCCACGCAGCAACGTTGAATAGTGGCCGGACATGGGCGCGACCAGAAGAACCTTCGGGTCGGTCTTGTGTTCGGGCGGCAGTACGCGCTCGAAATGCTTCAGATTGCAAAACGGTTTCGACCAGACATATTTCTCATGAACCGACACTTCCTGGCCATCTATAACGGTGGTGGGCAGGCCGAATTCGGGTTTTCCATAGCGGCGCGTTGCGCGCTCGAACACTTCAAAACCGGCTGCCATTGCGCGGCCATAGGAAGTGTGAGACAGCGGATTGAACGGATTGGAGTACGCCATTCGCATTGCGTCGGCAGCGGTGCGCCACGGCGCCATGATCGCATGGTTCATTTCATAAAGATGATAGAACATGGAAGTGGATTCCTTGTTTCAATTCAGCGCTGATGAGTGAAAACGAGATCGTTTGCTGCGCTGCAATGTGGGTAGGCAGATTAACAGCTTTTTGCTGCGGGGCAACAAATTTTGGGCAAAAGCCCTTTATTGCCTGGTTTTGTGCCACATTTTGAGACTGGCACTTGATGCTGGATCGAACCTGTTGGCTTGCATTGCAGCAACAATCTCATCAACCGTTTGCATTTCACGGGTGGCCGGGTATTACCTCTTCCCGAATACTGAACCTGGAGCCTTTAATGCAGTTTGATGATTTTCGCCCAACGGAACTGCCCGTTGACGATCTTTTCCGCACCCGTTGGTCACCGCGCGCCTTTTCAGACGAAAGCATGCCGGAAAATGACCTGATGACCATTCTGGAAGCCGCTCGGTTTGCACCATCAGCCATGAACAACCAACCATGGCGATTTGTTTACGCGCTACGCGGCTCACCGGCGTGGGAGAAGGTTGCTTCTGTTTTGAATGAAGGTAACGCTATCTGGGCACCGAACGCGGCAGCGCTTATTCTCGTTTACTCATTAAGCAAGTTGACGCCACCCGGTTCTGACGAAGAGCGCAATATCGGCACGCACACTTTCGATGCTGGTGCGGCATGGATGGCAATTGCCCTACAGGCCAAGATGCTAGGCTATCATGCTCACGCCATGGGTGGTGTTTTGAAAGAACATGCAGCTGAAATTTTCAATGCGCCGGAATATGCGCATTTACACGTTGCCGTAGCGATTGGAAAAATTGGTGAAAAATCAATTCTTTCAGAAACTCAGCAGGCGCGCGAATTTCCGAGCCCGCGTCGGCCAATTTCAGAGATTGCAGCTGAAGGCAAACTGATTGCCAAATAGAAAGGGCCGCGTTTGCGGCCCATTTCTCTTGAATTTCTGCTTGATTAAATATCCAGGTTTGCAGCGTTGAGTGCGTTTTCCTGAATGAAATCGCGGCGTGGTTCAACTTCATCACCCATCAGGCGGGCAAACAGCCCATCTGCGTCGGTCGCATCATTAATTCTCACCTGAAGCAGTGAACGCGCATTCGGATCGAGCGTCGTTTCCCAAAGCTGCTCAGCGTTCATTTCGCCGAGACCTTTATAACGCTGCATGGTGATGCCCTTGCGGCCCGTTGCAAAGATCATGTCCAGCAGCTGGCGCGGACCGGAAACCCAAGTCTGCTCTTCCTTGCGGCGCAGCATTGGACGTTGTTCGTAGATTTCCTGCATCCGCTCTGTCATCTGATTGATGTAACGCGCATCAGCAGAGCCGATGAGCCCCATATCAAGAACAGCGGCCTCCTTGACGCCGCGAACCGTGCGCTCAAAAACCAGGCCGCCTTGATCGTTGATCCGACCTTCCCAGCCACGTTCGGTTTCTTCGGAAATCATATCCAGACGTTCGGCTACCTTGGCCGCAATGGCTTCAGCCTGTGCGCGATCTTGAACCAGTTCAGCATTCAAGGCGCCAGCAATGGCGGCCTGTTCGACCACCGATCGGTCATAGCGGGAGTGAAGACCTTCAATCAGCGAACGAATGCGTAGCGCATCATTGATGACTTCGCGCAAATCCTGGCCGGAGCGAACTTCCCCGCTTGCCAATGAAAGCGATGTATCTTCAAGACCGGAATTGATCAGATAATCTTCAAGCGCTTTTTCATCCTTCAGATATTGGGATGACTTGCCGCGCGACACTTTATAAAGCGGCGGCTGGGCGATGTAGAGATGGCCACGCTCGATCAGCTCCGGCATCTGACGGAAGAAGAACGTGAGCAACAGGGTGCGGATGTGGGCACCGTCCACGTCAGCATCTGTCATGATGATGATCTTGTGGTAGCGCAGTTTTTCAGGATTAAATTCATCCTTGCCGATGGATGTACCAAGTGCAGTAATCAACGTGCCAATTTCCTGGCTCGACAGCATCTTGTCGAAGCGCGCGCGCTCAACGTTCAGGATCTTGCCGCGCAGTGGCAAAATCGCCTGGTTTTCGCGCGAACGGCCCTGTTTTGCAGAGCCACCAGCAGAATCACCCTCCACGAGGAAGACTTCGGATTTGGCCGGGTCACGTTCGGAGCAATCCGCCAACTTGCCGGGTAGCGATGAGATATCGAGTGCGCCTTTGCGACGTGTCAGCTCGCGAGCCTTGCGGGCTGCTTCGCGCGCTGCTGCAGCTTCCACGACCTTGCCGACCAAAACTTTCGCTTCAGTCGGGTTTTCTTCCAGCCATGTACTCAAAGCTTCGTTCACAAGGCTTTCAACAACCGGTCGAACTTCGGATGAAACCAGCTTGTCCTTGGTCTGCGAGGAGAATTTAGGGTCCGGTACTTTCACCGAAAGAACCGCTGTCATGCCTTCGCGGCAGTCGTCGCCCGTCAGCGAGACCTTTTCCTTTTTCAAAATGCCGGATGTATCGGCATAGGACGTAACCTGACGTGTCAGCGCTCCGCGGAAGCCGGCAAGGTGCGTACCACCATCGCGCTGGGGGATATTGTTGGTGAAGCAGAGCACATTTTCGTGGTAGCTCTCGTTCCACCACATAGCCACTTCAACAGTAATGCCATCTTTTTCGCCTGAAATTGAAATCGGCTTTTCCACCAATGGCTTCTTGGCGCGGTCAAGATAAGCAACGAAGGCTTCCAGACCGCCTTCATACATCAACTCTTCCTGCTTAACGTCTGAATGACGCTCGTCGCTCAGGAGAATACGCACACCGGAATTCAGGAAGGCAAGTTCGCGCAGACGATGTTCAAGCGTATCGTAGTTGAACTCGGTCATGGTGAAGGTTTCGGGGCTTGGCAAGAAGGTCACTTCGGTGCCCGACCGACCGTCATAGGTGCCTGTTACTTCAAGCGGGCCATCAGCCACACCATGGGTGAAGCTCATTTCGTGTACTTTACCGTTGCGGCGAATTTTCAGGGACAGCGAAACCGAAAGCGCATTCACAACAGAAACGCCCACACCGTGAAGACCGCCGGAAACCTTATAGGAGTTCTGGTCGAACTTGCCGCCCGCATGAAGCTGCGTCATGATCACTTCAGCTGCAGAAACGCCTTCTTCGGAGTGGATATCTGTCGGGATGCCGCGGCCATTGTCTGTCACCGTTACCGAGCCATCCGGGTTCAATGTCACTGTCACCCGGTCAGCGTGACCAGCCAGCGCTTCGTCGATCGCGTTGTCCACGACCTCATAAACCATGTGATGAAGGCCAGACCCGTCATCGGTATCACCGATATACATGCCGGGACGTTTGCGTACGGCATCCAGGCCCTTGAGCACTTTAATGGAATCAGCACCATATTCAGCGCTGTTTTCGACTTCAGGCGTGTCGCTCATATATTCCGTCTTCCGTGGTAGGCCAGCCAATTTTTTGCGAGAGGCGCAGTGTTTTGACCGGCTTGGCAAATCAGCAAACCATGTTTGCGAATCACCTGCTTTTTTCCCTCTGGACTATAGGGATTTTTACATTCCATTCCAAAGCCCACAGGATTCTTTTCCCCGCAAACATGGGAATTTGAAGGCCGTTTCAGGCACAATTTGGACTTTCACCCCATCATGGGTTGTGGGGCTGCTTCTTTCGCTGCTGCGCTTCATCCATAATACGCAATATTTCCGCCAGATCCGCCTTGTTCAAATCCCTGACTTCCCTGGCCAAACGGTTGGCAAACAGGGTGAATTGCGCATCCAGACCAGAAGTATCAACCACCACCCGCGGGTGGGAGGCTGCCGCTACATCGATCAGCGTTTCCGCATCATCCCAGATGACACCGAAGAAGCCAGCAACCCGCTGCACAAAATCAAAGGATGGTGCACCACGATTTCCATGTTCAAGCGCCGAAAGATAGGCAGGCGAAACACCAATTGCTGCTGCCATTTCCTTCTGCGAAATGCCGCGTTCCTTGCGCATTTGTCGCATGATTTCGCCAAACGGAGTCATGCGCCTTCCCCATTGCTGCGCTTGAGCCGCACGTAAAGTGCACCCTCTCCGCCATGGTTTCGCGCTGCGGTCTCATAGCCGGAGATCAGAAAGCGGAATTCCGGCTTTGAAAACCACATCGGCACCGCCCGCTTTAAAGCACCCTCGCTGCCGAGCGAGGACCCCTTGCCGGTGATAACCAGAACATGGCGCATACCGCGCTCATGGGCATGAACCAGAAAGGACAACAGCATGGCGTGTGCTTCACTTTGCACCAGTCCATGCAGGTCAATACGCGCCTCCAGCGGCAACCGGCCCTTTGAAATCTTCTGTTTGACCGGACGTTCAATGGGATGATGTTTTCCGTTTGGCCTTTGTGTTGAGGGCATGGCGTTTTCGCTGGTCGCGACAGCTTGCCCCTTCTTCAACCGCATTTTCGGCTTTTCGGAATTCTGCTCTTCCAACAGATCTTCAAAAGCCTCAAGGGCCTCTATGCGGCCTGGCATTGCGCGCACAGAGCGGGCCACTTTGCCCCACAAAATGCGGTCTTCCGAAGACAGGCCTTTTTTTGTCATACCGATTGCCAAACCTGATCGCTATATTGCGCTGCCGCCGCTTTGGGAATGAGGATGAAGAAATCCGCCTCATTGCGAACCGCACCGGCAAGATCGCCTGCTTTCACGCCACTGCCGGTGAAAATATCACCGCGCGCGGGGCCTACAATAGCCGATCCGGTATCGAGCGCCAATAACAGGCGTTGAAATGGCCTGCCGTCATCCAATTGTGTCAGCGTTTCGCTGGAGATGAAGAAGGGGCAACCGAATGTGTGGATCATGCGGTCAACTGCAAGCGAGCGTCCGGGCGTCATTTGCACCTTTGCTGCCGCGACAGGTCCGAGGCTCAAGTCACCAGAAGGAACCTCCCGAAAGAATATATAGGAGCGATTATGCCAATATATCTCATCGGCCCGATCCGGGTTGGACCGAAGCCATTGCCTTATGGTTCCCATCGAAATGTCGGCTTCATCGATTTCACCGATATCGATCAGCTTTCGGCCTATACCGGAAAACGGATGTCCCGCTTTTGCGGCATAGGTTATGCGCTTGATATGACCATCGGGATAGATGAGGCGGGCTGCACCCTGGACATGGGCAAAGAAGACATCCTCTTTTGAACGCGCCCAGGCAATTTCGAGCCCCCTACTCTCAAGATAGCCTTTATCAATAGCCTGGCGGTCAGGATATTGGGAAATGATTCCATCCCCCTGAAGCCCGAAGGCATAGCTTTTGTCCATCGAAGCAGGTCGGTTGCCATCATCGAGATCAATGAGATCATCCGGTCTGCGATAAAAGGGATAACACCATTCATCGTCAGGTGTTGCGCGCACGTCCACTTCCGGTTCGTAAAAGGCGGTCACAAAACCACGGCTGCCGTCTGCTTTTTCAATCTTGAATGCCCGGAAATGTTCTTCAAAAAACACCCGAGCCGATTGGGCATCGCTCGGTACAAAGCCTTCTGCGGCATCCATTACAGTCAGCAGATCCTCAAAAGAAATGCCAAGCGCAGCGGTTTTGTAGGGTTTCTCAGTCCTGATATGTGAACGACATCGTCGCAACGCTGGCAAAAGTTCGCGCGGGTCGTCCTCGTCCCATCCGGGCAAGTCCCTGAAGGAAACGGATCTCAGCGCGAATTGATCTGCCATCAATGTTCGGATGCGGTTGCCACAAGCTTCCAGTTTGGATCACGCGAGCTGACATCACGGGCGAAGGTCCAGATATCACGCACCTCGGCCACTTCCTCTTCGTCACCATCAATCAGCTTTCCGGTGGAATCGTAGGTTGCCGAAATCAACTGGCTGACGATGCGCACCGTGATACTTGCCTGCTTGTTTTCCACGCCAGCGGTCATCATGTCGGCCTTTTCTACGCCCACAAAACTGGACTTGACCGTTTCACCGTTTTTCTGGCGTTCCTTGATTGCCGTTTCAAAGCCTTCATAGACATCCAGAGACAGCAGATTTTTGAGCGTTACGAGATCGCCGTCAGCAAAAGCCATGACAATCATCTCGTAAGCCATCTTCGCGCCGTTCATGAATTCCTTAGGCTTGAAGGAAGGATCGGCATCAATGAGTGTGCGAAGTCCCTTGTTCAGGTCGCTATCGGGTTTGGCAAAATCGTCCGCCAGGGCATATGGGTTTTCCGAATCATCATCCGTGCTGCCGCCAGGCAGTGTAACGACATTGTCTTCCTGGCCCGATTGCGCAGCACCTTCACGCGCTGAATAGGGATCGAAAGGGGGTTTTTCGTTTCCGGTTCGGCGCCCGAGAACATTGCGCAGCTGAAGAAAGATCAGCACGGCTGCAACCAAAAAGAAAAGTGTTACAAAGTCGTTCACGCCCATTTTTCCCGAAACTGTTTCAATTTTGTTTTCTGTTACCCATATAGTCTTGCAAACTATAGGATTCAAATGGCAGCGCCAGTCGGCACTGCAGAAATTTCGACTAACTTGCCAAATCTGGCGATTTGTCGCGCAAGGAGACCTTACGTGCGGTTCTCGATCATTCCCTTCGCCCTGCTCATCTTTCCAATTCTGGAGATCGCAGTTTTCATTGTGGCCGGGCAGTATATCGGCCTTCTGGCAACGCTCGGCCTCATTTTTCTCACCGCTGCGATCGGTTCCGTCTTATTGCGGGTTCAAGGTGTGTCCATCCTTCGGCGGTTGACGGAAGAGAACAATGCCGGACGTCTTCCAGCACGCGAGCTGGTGCATGGCGGAATGATCGTCGTTGCGGGCATCTTGCTTCTGACACCAGGCTTTGTAACCGACACGATCGGCTTTTTACTTTTTGTCCCAGCTGTGCGCGATGCAGCCTGGGCCTTTCTGCGCACCAGGATGTCGTTCGCCTTTTCAACCTCAAGGTTTGAGACACATTATGAAAACAGAGATCCCCACATGAAGCCGTCTGATGGGGTGATTGATCTGGACGAAGATGAATTCAAACGAGACCCGGACCCGAACTCACCCTGGCGCGACAAATGAGGCTGGTTGCAAAGACCCGCCCCGAGGCTTGTAAGCGGCGGGCGGAAATGATAGACCCCGCGGAAATTTTCCCAAAGGAGCAGGCCTGATGGCGGACGAAATCAATACAAATGGTAACGGTGCAGCAGCAGGACAGCAGCAGCCGAGCCTCAACATTCTTGCACAATATATCAAAGACCTTTCATTTGAAAATCCAGGTGCGCCTCAGTCGCTCCAGTCTCGTGAAAAAGCGCCCGACATCAATATCAATGTCAACGTGAATGCAAATCCGATTGCAGAAAACGACTACGATGTGGTTCTCACACTGACGGGTACAGCAAAACACGACGACAAGACTCTGTTTCAGGTAGAGCTGGTTTATGGCGGCGTTTTCCGCATCGCCGGTTTCCCGCAGGAACACATGCTGCCGGTTTTCTTTATCGAGTGCCCGCGTTTGATCTTCCCGTTTGCACGCCAGATCATCGCTGACGCAACACGCAATGGCGGCTTTCCTCCGCTCTTGGTTGATCCGATCGATTTCGGCCAGATGTTTGCTCAGCGCATGGCCGAAGAACAGGCCAAGGCACAAGTTCAGCCTGTTACCAACTGATCGAGTGGCAGCTATTCAACTAAAAGAGCCCTGGCTGATTGCCGGGGCTTTTTTATGACTGGCTGGCTTTTGCCCAGATGGCTTTCTCACCCAGCTCTTTCAACATGGCCTGATGCGCCTTTGCTTCTGCTTCGGTTATTCTAGATGGCAATGGTTTTGTCCGTTGCGCAATTGAAACCGAGGCACCCCTGCCGTCGCCATATTCGCCACTACCGGAAGGCCCGCCAAAGCCAAGGGCTGCCTGGCGCCCGCCGGTCATCTCGATATAGACTTCCGCCAGCAATTCAGAGTCGAGCAACGCGCCGTGTTTTGTTCGATGTGAGTTATCGATACCATAGCGACGGCAAAGTGCGTCAAGCGAATTGGGACCCATGGGATGCTTGCGTCTGGCAAGCGCCAATGTATCAACCACAGCCGTGTCTGGAATTGCCGGCAAACCAAGGCGGCCGAATTCCTCATTGATGAAACCCATATCAAAAGTGGCGTTGTGGGCGATCCATTTTGCGCCTTCAAAGAAATCGATGATCTCTTGCGCTACGTCGGCAAAGCCTGGTTTATCTGCCAGAAACTCATCTGTGATACCGTGGACTGCAAGTGCATCAGGGTGCACCTTTCGCTCACCAGGGTTGATGTAAAGGTGGATCGTCTTACCGGTCGGAAAGTGGTTGTCGAGTTCAAGACCGCCGATTTCAATAATGCGATCTTCCTTGTTGTCGAGGCCGGTGGTTTCCGTATCGAATATGATCTCACGCATTTTTCTGCTTCAGTCCTTCGATTTCAACTTTGCTATGATCTCGCGTACCTGCTTGCGGGCATGATTCACTCCAAAGCCGGTATCGATAATGAAGTTGGCTCTAGCCCGTTTTTCACTGTCCGGTGTTTGACGTGATTTGATCATCTCAAACTTTTCCTCTGTCATACCCGGACGTTGCAAAACCCGTTCACGTTGTATGGCTTCATCACAGCTAACAACAACAATTTCATCAACGCGATCATTTCCGCCCGTTTCAAAAAGCAGTGGAATGTCGAGCACAACCAAATCAGCGCCTGCTTCTTTCTGCTGTCGAAGAAAGGCTTTTTCCTTCTCACGCACCAGAGGGTGAACGATCTTTTCCAGTATTTTAAAGCCGTCGGGATTGTTGGCGAGAGCTGCAGAAAGGGATTGTCTGTTCACCACACCATTTTCTGTAGTTCCTGGAAATGCGTTCTCAATCGGCTGCACAGCTTCATTTTCATAGAGTGCGTGAACGACAGCATCGGCATCATTGACTGCAACACCCTCGTCGCGAAACATCTGCGCCGTGGTGGATTTGCCCATGCCAATGGAACCGGTCAGCCCTACGATGATCATTCAATGTGCCTCCAGATCACGCAATATCAGCGCTCTCAAATCATCGTCTACCACGGGCCTTACGCCAAACCACTTTTCAAACCCGGGGGCGGCCTGATGCAAAAGCATGCCAAGACCATCAACGGTGGCAAGCCCCTGTTCCTCGGCCTGGCTAAGAAACCTGGTCTTCAAAGGCGTGTAAACGATATCGGTAACAAGAGCCTCGCGGCGCATTGATGTGAAATCAATAGATGGGACATCCTCATCGTTCATGCTGAGCGATGTGGTGTTCACAAACAGGCCCGCACCCTGCAGCAATTCGGCAAGCGCTGCAGGCGAATGGGCATGAACGCGATCACCGAAATGATCGCTCAGTTCCTGCGCGCGTTCCTCGGTTCGGTTCAGGACATGTATCTCGCTGAAACCTCTATCGCGGATAGCCTGAATAACCGCTCGGCTGGCACCACCCGCACCATAAACAACGGCTATCTGCTGACGGTCCCAACCTTCATGACCAGCATCCAGATTGGCTGCAAAACCATACCCATCTGTGTTTGTCACATGAAGCTGTCCATCTTCGACCCATAGTGTGTTTGCCGCACATATTTCTTCAGACAGCTGGTCCCTCACATCGGCGAGACGGAAGATTGTTTCCTTATGGGGAATAGTGAAATTCCCACCCGCGTAAGCCTCTTCACCTGAGCGCATTCTGTCTACAAATGCAGGCAAATCGTCGGGGTGAATTTCCTTCTTTTCGTATGTGCCCTGAATGCCAAGTGTCTCAAGCCAGTAATTATGAATAAGTGGCGAGCGCGAGTGTTTGATCGGGAAGCCAGTGACAAACGCTTTTTTGAGCGGTGTTTCACGTGAATCACGCATCGATGACCTCCAGATCACGAAGAGCAGAAAGAAGCGGAAGCATCGGCAAGCCAATAATAGTGAAATAATCGCCTTCGATTTTTTCAAAGAGCCGGATACCCAGACCTTCAAATTGGTAGGCGCCAACAGAACTCAAAATTCCCTCGCCCGCATTTTGCAGATATTGATCGATCTCGGCGTCTCGCAAAGGACGAATTGTCATTACCGCCCGTGCCACAAACCGCCAGACAATTTCATCACCGGAACTGATCGTGATTGCACTATCGAGAAAATGGTCCTTGCCTGACATCGCGATCAAACGGTCTCGCGCTTCATCCATGTTTGCGCATTTGTGAAAGAGAATTCCGTCCATCGACATGACCTGATCGGAGCCGATGACAAATGCGCCCCTTTGTTTTCGGGATACATCGAGCGCCTTGGCGTCAGCCAGAGCCTGGGCTACCTCTTCGGGTGCTACACCTTTTGAAACCAGCGGGGTCTCAATTTCTCGTTCGTCGATGGCCGCCGGTATTGCCTCAAAAGTTAACCCTGCATTTATCAGCAGCGACTTTCGAAACGGCGATCCGGAAGCGAGAATCAATTTTCTGGACATGGAAACCCTCCAACCGCTGCAATAGCCCGCCAATCAGCATATGCCAAGACATTGGGGATAGATGGTGCGAATCGTTCCTTTTGCATCTGGCTGTCACTTTTGTCGCTGGTGAGTCGAGTCCAAAGATTCAGATTTCCCGGATTTCCTTGGGCCTTTGTTGATAAGGCGGGAGAGCGCCTGTGGAAGAATCTTCATTTGCGGAAGCGGTGTGAATATCACCTGGTTTTTCCACAATTGGCATTTCCGGGAGTGGTTTTCGCTTGCCTTGTGGATTGTGTGGATTGTTTCAACTTGTCGAAATTTCGGGGACAGTTTTTCCACTGCTCAAAAGCGACACAATTCTTCGTTAACGGTTTGTTAAATATTTCAGAATCCGAACGCGTCCACAGTTTCCCGTTAACGGTTCATTAACTTTCAGCTCCTCTGTTTCATATTGAAGCGATGCGGCAAAAGCGCTGGATAAATTTTAATCCTTGATCCTCACCGACTCTAAGAAATAGAAGCATTTAAATATCTTTTCTATTTTATTGGGAGTGACCCCTTGGCATCTGAGCAGAGACGTAAGATTGTAGAGGTGCTTGAAGGCAAGACACTTTCCCCTCCTCCCATTTGGCTTATGAGACAGGCAGGGCGGTATCTTCCCGAATATCGCGAAACACGGAAGACAGCAGGTAGCTTCCTGAACCTGTGCTACACGCCAGACTTTGCAGTTGAGGTTACCCTTCAGCCGATACGGCGTTATGGCTTTGATGCTGCCATTCTCTTTTCAGACATTCTCGTTGTTCCCGATGCGATGAAACGGAATGTGCGTTTTGAGGAAGGT
This sequence comes from Ensifer sp., assembly GCA_050297115.1. Classification (GTDB taxonomy): domain Bacteria; phylum Pseudomonadota; class Alphaproteobacteria; order Rhizobiales; family Rhizobiaceae; genus Ensifer_A. The sequence continues at coordinate 12,357 of JBNKQT010000325.1, forward strand.
CGTGGACCACTACTTGATCCGATTGATGTTGATGGCATTAACGCGCTTGAAGCGGTGATGGACCCGTCTCGCCTCGATCCTGTTATTGAAACTGTGAAGCGGCTTCGCAATGAGCTTCCATCCGAGACGACATTGCTCGGCTTTTGTGGCGCACCCTGGACGGTGGCGACCTATATGATTGCGGGTCATGGAACACCGGATCAGGCACCTGCCCGGCTTTTTGCCTATCAGGAGCCAGCCGTGTTTTCGAAGCTTCTCGATTTGCTTGCCGATGTCTCCGCTGATTATCTGATCCGTCAGCTCGATGCGGGTGCAGACGCTGTGCAGATTTTCGATTCGTGGGCTGGTGTTTTGGGAGAGGTAGAATTCGAAAAGTTCGCGATCAGGCCAGTCAGGCGAATGGTCGATCGAATTCGCTCAGTGCATCCCGATGCCAAGATTATTGCCTTTGCCAAAGGTGCGGGTCTGCTGTTGCGGGATTACCGTTCGGGCACCGACGCCAATGCCATTGGCCTTGATTGGTCTGTACCCCTTTCTGTTGCTGCAGAGCTGCAGAAGGAAGGGGCGGTTCAGGGCAATCTGGATCCGATGCGTGTTGTGGCAGGTGGCAATGCCATTGATGAAGGTGTGGACAGAATTCTTCAGGCTCTCGGTAATGGTCCGCTTATCTTCAATCTTGGTCACGGTATTACTCCCCAGGCTGATCCGGAAAATGTGACACGCCTTGTTAACAGGGTTCGGGGATTGTGAGTGATCGGTGATGGCTGAGCCAAAACGTGATAGTGGATCGAAGGCACCGCTGAGAGCAGCTGTTGCCCTGGCCATTTTCCTGGCAGGTGCTCTGGCGCTCTTTTACGCTGATGAACAGTCGCGCTATCTCTGGGTGAAGTCTTTGCACATAATGGCGGTGATTTCGTGGATGGCAGGGCTTTTCTACATGCCGCGACTTTTCATTTATCACACAGAAAGTGCGGTTGGTGGTGAGGCCTCGGAAACCTTCAAGGTCATGGAGCGCCGACTGATGGGTGTCATCATGTGGCCGGCAATGATCCTCAGCTGGATTTTCGGTCTGTGGATTGCTTGGTCGATTTACGATTTTCAAGGTGGGTGGCTGCACCTGAAGCTCACTTTGGTTGCCGTATTGACTGCAGCACATGTCCATCAGGCACGTTCTGTCAAAGCGTTTTCCCGCGATGAACGTGTTCATACTCAGCGCTATTGGCGGCTTATGAATGAGGTGCCAACGGTCTTGATGATCCTTGTTGTCATAACCGTAATCCTCAAACCATTTGCCTGATTTGATGAATTCTGTCTTTGCACTTGCACATGTGCAAAGGAATCGCTATTTTCCGCGCCATCTTCCCGCGGGTGGACATTTCTTGTCCCAATCGAGAACCTCTTCGGAAAATTCTCTTTAAGTTGTTGGCCCGCTTTTTCCTACAGACAAGTGTGATTCATGGCTGAAATGAAGCTTCAGGACCTTAAGAACAAGACCCCAACCGATCTTCTGGCGTTTGCTGAAGAGCTGGAGGTCGAGAATGCCAGCGTGATGCGCAAACAGGAATTGATGTTTGCGATCCTGAAAGAGCTGGCCAGTCAGGATGTCGAGATTATCGGCGAAGGTGTGGTTGAGGTGCTGCAGGATGGTTTCGGATTTCTCCGTTCGGCCAATGCGAACTATCTGCCAGGTCCTGATGATATCTATATTTCGCCCTCGCAGATCCGTCGTTTTTCATTGAAGACAGGTGACACCGTTGAAGGGCCGATCCGGGGACCGAAGGAAGGTGAACGCTATTTTGCGCTTCTGAAGGTGAATTCGATCAATTTCGAAGACCCTGAAAAAATTCGTCACAAAGTGCATTTCGATAACCTGACACCGCTCTACCCTGATGAACGTTTCAAGATGGAGAGCGATAATCCGACATCCAAGGATATGTCGGCGCGTGTTATCGATCTTGTAGCGCCACTTGGCAAAGGCCAGCGAGCGTTGATTGTGGCCCCACCCAGAACGGGTAAAACCGTTTTGCTTCAGAACATCGCGCACGCCATTACGGCCAATCACCCGGAGTGCTATCTTATCGTTCTTTTGATCGATGAGCGCCCGGAGGAAGTGACCGACATGCAGCGGTCGGTGAATGGTGAAGTTGTTTCATCTACATTCGATGAACCGGCGACACGTCACGTACAGGTGGCCGAGATGGTGATCGAGAAGGCAAAGCGTCTTGTTGAGCACGGTCGCGATGTGGTTATTTTGCTGGATTCGATCACACGTTTGGGCCGCGCCTATAACACTGTCGTTCCCTCTTCGGGTAAGGTTTTGACCGGTGGTGTTGATGCAAATGCGCTTCAGCGCCCAAAACGCTTCTTTGGTGCTGCTCGTAATATCGAAGAAGGCGGATCGCTGACGATCATTGCAACAGCCTTGATCGACACCGGTAGCCGCATGGATGAAGTTATTTTTGAAGAGTTCAAGGGCACAGGCAACTCTGAAATTGTTCTTGATCGCAAGGTTGCTGATAAGCGGAACTTCCCGGCGATGGATATCCTGAAATCAGGTACGCGTAAGGAAGACCTTCTGATTCCGCGTCAGGATTTGCAGAAAATCTTCGTTCTTCGCCGGATTCTCGCTCCGATGGGAACCACGGATGCTATTGAATTCCTTTTGGATAAGTTGAAGCAGACGAAAAATAACGCTGATTTCTTCGATTCTATGAATACCTGATTATTTAGCCGGATTCACAAGATATAGAACGGCCGATTGGCTTAGATCTTTTCAATCTCCATCCTGGCAGACCCGTGATGGAGATTGACTCTTGGGTTTGTTCTTGTAGGTACTGCTTTGGAATGCGGGCTTTTCCGCCTGTTTACTGAATACAGGTGCTGAATGGCTCTCGATCTCGATACAATATATGCTCTATCCAGCGGCGGACTGCCTTCAGGCGTAGCTGTTATTCGTGTTTCTGGTCAGTATGTGAAAGATGTTGCGCGGCAACTTTGCGGTGAGCTGCCACAGCCACGTTTTGCGACCCTGAAGCCGATTTGCGATTCTGATGGCGCCCTGCTGGATGAGGGCCTTGTTCTCTATTTCCCGGGGCCTAATTCCTTCACGGGTGAGGACTGTCTTGAGCTTCAGGTTCACGGTAGTCGAGCTGTTGTGTCTGCTATTCTCGATACTTTGAGCAAAGTTGATGGCTGCAGGCAGGCGGAAGCTGGTGAATTTTCAAGACGCGCTTTTGAGAATGGGAAACTCGATCTGGTTGAGATTGAGGGCTTGGGTGAGCTTATCCACGCAGAAACTGAGGCGCAGCGGAAACTGGCGCTCAGGTTTGCCGGTGGTGGTGTATCCAGGCAGTATGAAAAGTGGATGGAGCAACTTTCCTTTGGGCGTGCAATGCTTGAAGCAGAGCTTGATTTCGCTGATGAGGGGGACATACCTGGTTCGGTCTCTGATCAGATATGGCCTCAATTGGAAGTGCTGGTGCAGGAAATGAAGTCCTCACTCGCGGGGGAACGTGCAAATGAGATCATCCGGGATGGTTTTCGGGTGGTTATTGCTGGTCCACCGAATTCCGGAAAATCGAGTTTGTTAAACTACCTGGCGAAACGTGATGTAGCGATTGTTACTGATATTGCCGGGACCACCAGGGACGTTATTTCGGTTGATCTAGATTTGGGCGGTCTCAAAATCTGCCTTGTTGATACGGCTGGAATTCGTGAAACGACGGATGTGGTTGAACGCGCGGGGATAGAGAGGACGGGGCAGGAGGTAGAAGGTGCTGATCTTGTTCTTTTGCTACGGGCGGCAGATGAAGGTGAAATGGACTCCAAGTTTGACGGCAATCAAAATTTCCTTGATATAAGAACAAAAGCTGACCTTGCGGCTCATCTCTCCGAGCCTCGAGAAGGTTTGTATATTTCGACCAAAACAGGCGACGGAATCGATTCGCTTTTGAAACAAATTTTGACGATTGCGGAGCGCTCCTCGCATGCGGGGGAATCGTCTGTGGTTTTGAATGCGCGGCATAGAAATTATATCGAATCCTCAATTAGTTATGTTGAGAAGGCGTTGTCCGAGCGCTCCTCGGGCATTGAGATATCGGCAGACTGTTTGAGAAGCGCGGCGGAACAGATTGGTCGTATTGTGGGCTTTGTTAATGCGGATGAGTTGCTTGGTGTGATTTTTTCCAGGTTTTGCGTTGGCAAATAGGGGCGCAATCGATTCGGAGGCGTGTTGAATTATGCAAGTGAATTATGATGTCATTGTTATTGGCGGGGGACACGCCGGTTGTGAAGCGGCAAGCGCCGCTGCGCGCGCAGGCGCACAGACCGCTCTTGTTACACATAGCATCGCGACGATTGGTACAATGTCCTGTAATCCGGCCATCGGCGGATTGGGAAAGGGCCATCTTGTTCGTGAGATTGATGCGCTTGATGGTTTGATGGGTCGCGTTGCTGACGTCGCTGGCATTCAATTTCGGCTTTTGAACCGGCGCAAAGGGCCAGCGGTGCGCGGGCCGAGGACGCAGGCTGACCGAAAGCTGTATCGGCAGGAAATGCAGCGGCTGATTCTCAATGTGGAAAATCTCGATGTTATTGAGGGAGATGTCTTTGACATCATGCTGGACAAAGGCGTTGTCGTGGGTGTTTCACTTAATGATGGGCGCCAATTCTCCTGCAAATCTGTTGTGGTGACGACAGGAACTTTTTTGAATGGCTTGATTCACATAGGGCAGCAGAAGACACCTGCCGGACGGATGGGCGAAGCACCCAGCTTTGGTTTGACTGAGACATTCCGGCGGCTAAATCTTAAATTGGGACGTTTGAAAACGGGTACGCCTGCACGGTTGGACGGTCGCACCATAAACTGGTCGTCAATCGGGACCCAGGAAGCCGATTCGGATCCACAACCATTTTCCTTTATGACCGAACGAATTACGACGCCACAGATTGTATGTGGTGTAACGCGCACAACACCTGAAACACACCAGGTTATCAGGGATAATCTTCACCTTTCGGCCATGTATGCGGGGGAAATCAATGGCGTGGGGCCACGTTACTGCCCGTCAATCGAGGATAAAATTGTACGTTTTGGGGATCGCGACGGTCACCAGATCTTTCTGGAGCCTGAGGGCCTGGATGATCATACCGTTTATCCAAATGGCATATCCACATCGCTGCCAATTGATATCCAGGAACGTTATATTCGCACAATTCCCGGCCTTGAGCGAGTGGAGATTGTTCAGCCTGGTTACGCTATTGAATATGACCATGTGGACCCGCGTGAGCTAAGACAAACGTTAGAGCTCAAGACTGTGTCGGGACTTTATCTGGCCGGCCAGATTAATGGTACGACTGGATACGAGGAAGCTGGTGCGCAGGGGCTTGTGGCGGGCCTGAATGCTGCGCGCCAGGCGCAAGACCTTGAGGGGATAAGCTTCAGCCGATCTCAATCCTATATCGGTGTGATGATCGACGATCTGACAACTTTTGGTGTTAGCGAGCCTTATCGTATGTTCACTTCGCGCGCCGAATTTCGCCTGTCTTTGCGCGCTGACAATGCTGACTTACGCCTTACCCCTATGGGTATTGAATATGGAATTGTTGGCACAGAGCGCGCCGAGAAGTTCGCGCGGTTTGAAGATGAATTGAGTCGACTCCGTAACGTTTTAGGGGAGCGACAACTTTCACCTAACGAGGCGAACGGATTTGGTCTGCGTGTGAATCAAGACGGTGTGCGTAGAAGCGGTTATGAACTCCTGGCCTTTGCTGATATCGGATTGGCGGACTTAGAGCCAGCGTTTCAGAATTTTGACGGTTTTTCAAAGGCTTGTAAGGAACTTATCGAAATTGAAGCGAGCTATGCAGTTTATTTGGAGCGTCAGAAATCGGAAATGGCCGGGTTACAAAGAGATGAGGTGTTGTCGATTCCTGTCGGTTTTGATTATATGCGCTTGTCCGGTCTCTCCAATGAGTTGAAATCGAAGTTGGAGTCTACTAAACCTCAAACAATTGCACAGGCAAAGAGAATTGAAGGCATGACACCCGCAGCTCTTGCTTTGATTGTAGCTTGGTTGAGACGCGATAAGTCTTCAGTGTCAGAGGTAGCGTAGTAAGACATGGCCGGCCATTCTGTAGATATTGATGGACTGAGTGTTTCACGTGAAACGGCGGAAAGACTTGAACACTTTACAGCGCTTTTCCAAAAATGGGCCCGCACCATCAATCTCATAGCGCCGTCAACACTTGGTGACATGTGGAATCGGCACATTCGGGATAGTGTACAAATCTATACATTGAGCCCTGGGCCTTTGAAGTGGGTGGATTTGGGCAGCGGGGGTGGCTTTCCGGGTGTAGTCACTGCCATCCTGCTTAATGAAGCTGGAGGGGGGCATGTTGAACTCGTGGAAAGTAATCACAAAAAGGCTGCCTTTCTAAGGACTGCACTTATGGAGACCGGTGGTCTGGGTACTGTCCACGCCTGCCGTATTGAACAAGCTAGCCGCAAAATCGGAAATGTTGATGCCATTTCGGCGCGGGCTCTGGCGGAATTGAGCAAGTTACTTGAATTTGTTGCTCCCTGGATGGACGAGAATCCAAAAGCACGGGCCTTTTTTCACAAGGGGCGGGATTATGTGTTGGAAATTGAAAAAGCGCGTAGCGAATGGGCGTTTGATTTGATAACACATAAGAGTGTCGTCGAAGAAAATTCGTACGTTCTCGAAATCTCTAATTTGGTGAAACTCATCAAATAAAAGTGAGACCCCGTAATGTCTGGACATGGAAACCGCATTATTACCGTTGCCAATCAAAAAGGTGGCGTTGGTAAAACAACTACAGCAATCAATTTGGCAACAGCTTTGGCTGCAATTGGTGAACGGGTTCTGATTATAGATTTGGACCCACAGGGGAATGCGAGTACCGGGCTTGGCATCCAGCGTAAAGATCGCAATGTGTCATCCTACGATATTCTGGTAGGAACTCATCCTTTGGCCGATGCTATACGCGAAACGGCTGTTCCCAATCTTCATATCGTTCCCTCTACCATGGATATGCTGGGTGTTGAGATGGAGATCGGCCAGGCTTCTGACCGTGTATTCAGGTTGCGCCGAGCGTTGATCTCTCCTAAAGCACATGAATATAGCTATATTCTTATAGATTGCCCGCCGAGTTTCAATCTTTTGACTATGAATGCGATGGCTGCCGCGCACTCGGTTCTTGTTCCGCTGCAATGCGAGTTTTTTGCTCTTGAGGGTTTGAGTCAACTCCTTGAAACTGTTCAGCAAATTCGCGGTACGGTGAATCCTCAATTGGACATTCAGGGTATCGTTCTGACTATGTATGACGCGCGCAACAATTTGGCGCAGCAGGTTGTGAGTGATGTTCGGGAGCATTTGGGAGAAAAGGTGTATCAGACGCTTATTCCTCGGAATGTTCGTGTTTCCGAGGCGCCTTCTTATGGAAAGCCGGCGATATTGTATGATCTGAAGTGTGCCGGTAGCCAGGCCTATCTTCAGCTGGCGTCGGAAGTCATTCAAAGAGAACGTTTGCGTTTGGCGGCATAACGTTTCGATATCGAAATAAAGGTTGATATTATGGAAGAAGATCAATCAAAACGGCGTCTTGGGCGCGGTTTGGCGGCGCTTATCGGTGAGATGGATCAACCGGTGCCGACTGGTGATCAAAAAGGTGCCGTCAGCGCGGATAGAACAGTTCCCATTGAATATGTGGTGCGAAATCCGAAGAATCCTCGCCGTCATTTCGATGAAGAGGAACTCCAGGACCTTGCCTCCTCCATTCGTCAGCATGGTATTGTTCAGCCTGTTGTTGTTCGCAGCATTGACGCGGGGCAGTTTGAAATTATTGCGGGGGAAAGACGCTGGAGGGCCGCACAGCTTGCGGGTTTTTCCGAGATTCCCGTTATCATTCGTGATGTGGATGACCGTACAGCGCTAGAGCTGGCGATTGTTGAGAATGTTCAAAGGTCCGACCTTAATCCCGTCGAAGAAGCGCTTGGTTATGAGCAGCTGATTGCGGAACATGGATATACTCAAAACGATCTGGGTGATATAATCGGCAAAAGTCGCAGCCATGTTGCCAACAGTTTGCGCCTTTTGAAGCTACCGGATTCCGTTCGGGACATGCTGTCTTCCGGCACGCTTTCGGCTGGACACGCGCGTGCGCTGATTCCGACCAGCAACCCCGTTGCTCTAGCACAAGCTATTGTTTCAAAAGGACTTTCCGTCCGTGATGCGGAGAAGCTCGCGCAAAATGACATTCGCGGGCAGGAGGGCTCTTCCGGTTCACCGCAGAAAGGCAAGCAGTCGAAGGACGCTGATACGCTTGCGTTGGAGAAAACCCTTTCAGATAGTCTTGGTCTGGATGTGACTGTCTTGCACAAGAGCAACGGTGGTCAGGTGCGTATTTCCTATAAGACTTTGGAACAGTTGGAAGAGATTTGCCGGCTGCTTGAGCGTCGTTGAAGCGTTTCACGTCTTAACGTTTAGGTCCTGAAGCATTTGCGCGGTTTGACTGCAGTGTGATTGAGAGCAGCAATTGAAATGCGACGCTTTCTTCAATTGTAGCGTTTTGTCGTGATTGGAGGATTGTAGTCTGCAATCGATTCATCTGGACTTGCATATTCTGTTGGGTCCAACTGTGAAGCGCTCGCTCCACTATAGGCTTTTTCTTGAAATGCAGATTTCTTGCAAATTTTGCCACTGTAGCCGTCGCTGAAAGGCCATTTGCGTCCATCTGTGACTTGAGCAGGTCCAGCATCTGAAATTGCTTCAATACAGCCTGCAAAATGAGAAAGACCGGTGTTTTTGAAGCCGTAATTTTGCTAAAGGCATGCAATAGTTTATTTTTTTGGCCTTCAAATACAGCATTGACCGCATCATCTACTGACAATCCGCTTGCGTCGCCAATTATTTCGGTTACGTGATGATGCTCTATCAATCCGTCATTTGCACAATAGAGGGCCAATTTCTCAATTTCATTACGGCTTGCCCTTCGGTCTCCTCCAAGCTGACTCAGGACAAGAGAGCGGGCGTCTTGTGATATGCGAAGTTGATATTTGTCGAGGACCTCGTCTATCAGCGCATTAAGTGCTCGACCATCATCCGAATAGCACGGAACGCTGGTAATTGTCTTTTGAGCAGCGGCTAGTTTGCGCAGACCTGCATTTTTCTTCAAATCTCCCGCTTCGATGATCACCCAAGCTGATTCTGGTGGATCTTCGGCCAGCACAGCCAAGCCATCCAGAATTGGCTTCTCGTTTGCTACCCCCTTGATCCAAACCAGTTTTTCACCGCCAAACAGTCCAATAGCATTGGCTTCATCAACCAGTCGACCCGGGTCGGTGGTCAAATCCGAAGCCGTGAGTGAAACGTGGGAGAATGGATCGTCCAGGGGCACTTTTGTGCGCAATGCAGCCTTTTGTGCGCGCTCGGAGACAAGGCCCGCGTCAGGCCCGAAGATCACGAGCAGGCGAGAGTGAGAGGCGGAACTACCCAGAAGACGATCGAATTCGTGGGACTTGATCTCGGTCATTAATGTTGACGCGACAGGATAATCGCGACTTCGTTTTTGATGAGCTCGGCCAGTTCCCGGCCAGCGCGTTTTTGTGCATCCAAAACGGCGCGTTCACGAGCAAAGTCCTGGTTCAGGTCATCAATCAGCGCAGTCACGCTTTGGCTTCCCTTTCCGAGGACCTTTTTGTCGCTCACCTGTTCCAGAGAATAGCTACCGGTCAGCGTTACACGACCAGCCATGTTGGCGTTGAGGGACGAATCATAGACCGCAGCTGAATTTGATGAATAGACATTCAAGGTCAGTATATAATTGGGAAACCGGGGTTCAGCGCCGCCCTGATTGAACAGAAAAATCAATTCGTTACGTATATTTTGTTCGGTGACATCATTTGCAGATGACACTGAAACGGATGCTAATGCTTCGGACATCGAGCTGTCGTAAAGCGGCCGCACCTGACAGGCGGTCAACCCGACCAACAGGGCGAGGCCGAGAGCGATTCTCTGCAGTGATTGCAGTATTGCACCGTTAGACAACAACATTGACGATCCTATTCGGCACAACAATGACCTTCTTGGGCGGATTTCCGCCGGTGGCATTCTGAACGCAATCGAGCGACAGGGTCGCAGCTTCCACATCATTTTGGTTCGCGTCGCGTGCGATTGTCAATTCACCACGCTTCTTGCCATTGATCTGGACAGGCAATGTAACGCTGTTTTCCACCACCAAATTGGCATTAAAGCTCGGCCAGCCGGTTTGCGCAACCAGTCCTGCATTGCCCAGTACTTTCCAGCATTCTTCTGCCAGGTGCGGCATAATGGGGGCTACGAGCTGAACCAGGATATTGGATGCATCGCGTGTTGCTGCAACAAACTCTGCCGGGCATCCGCCTTTGGCAACTTTGTCAAGCGGGCCTGCCAACGTGTTGAGAAGTTCATAAATCCGCGCAACGGCCTTGTTGAAAGACAGTTTGTTGTAATCGTCGCCAACAGCGCGCAGCGTCTTGTGTGCGGCCTGCGAGAGCGGCATTGCTTCGCCGGATTCGTCCGGTTTTGGCTCCACCTTGCACAATTCGCCTGCAGCCTCACCAATCAAACGCCACATGCGTTGAACAAAGCGGTGTGCGCCTTCAACGCCGGATTCAGTCCAGATAACATCACGGTCCGGTGGTGAATCCGACAGCATGAAGAAGCGCGCCGTATCTGCACCATAAGATGCGATGATATCATCGGGATCAACGACATTTTTCTTCGATTTTGACATCTTCTCGATGGAGCCGATTTCCAGTTCCTCACCGGATGTAAGGTGGAATGCCCGGCGGTTTCCATCCGCTTCTTCGAGACGAATTTCTGCAGGTGCGACCCACTGTCCGTTTGCTCCGTCGTTCAGACGGTATGTTTCGTGAACCACCATGCCCTGTGTGAAGAGGCCCTTGAACGGTTCTTTCAGGTTCACATGGCCGGTTTCCTTCATCGCGCGGGTGAAGAATCGGGAGTAAAGCAGGTGCAGGATCGCGTGTTCGATACCACCGATATATTGGTCGACTGGCAGCCAGCCATTTGCTGCTTCTGGCTCGGTCGGGGCATCTGCCCATGGTGCAGTGAAGCGCGCAAAATACCAGCTGGAATCGACAAATGTGTCCATCGTGTCGGTTTCGCGACGTGCATCCTTGCCGCAATGCGGGCATGAAACCTGACGCCAGGTCGGATGACGGTCCAGCGGGTTGCCGGGTTTGTCGAAATTGATGTCTTCCGGAAGCTGTACCGGCAAGTCTTTCTTGGGAACGGGAACAACGCCACAATCATCGCAATGAATGACCGGAATTGGACAACCCCAATAGCGCTGGCGGGAAATACCCCAGTCACGCAGACGGTAGTTGACCTTGCGTTCTCCGCGCGGTGCACCTTTGAGCATGTCGGCAGACAGACGATTGGCCATCTCTTCGAAAGCTGCAGCTGTACTCATGCCGTCCAGGAAGCGTGAATTGATCATCACTCCATCGTCGACAAATGCCTCATCGCCAATTTCAAAGGTTGCGGCGTCTTCGCCTTCCGGCATGACAACGGCGGTGACCGGCAGGCCGTATTTACGCGCAAAATCAAGGTCGCGCTGGTCGCCTGCGGGACAGCCAAAAATGGCGCCCGTGCCGTAGTCCATCAATACGAAATTGGCAACGTATACGGGCAGTTCCCATTCAGGATCAAAGGGGTGCTTTACCTTCAGGCCTGTGTCGATGCCCTTCTTCTCTGCCGTTTCCAGTGCTGCGAGCGAGGTGCCTGCCTTGCGGCATTCATCGGCAAAGGCAGCCACGTCCGCATTGTTTTCAGCAACGTGTAGTGCCAGCGGGTGATCGGCGGCAATAGCAATAAAGGATGCGCCAAACAGGGTGTCTGGACGTGTGGTATAAACGGTGATCTCGCTGAATTCATCTGAAGGCGCTTCACCGGTCACTTCCCAGCGCAGCGACAGACCTTCGGAACGGCCGATCCAGTTTTTCTGCATCAGGCGCACCTTTTCAGGCCACTGATCCAGCGTATCGAGTGATTCCAGCAGGTCCTGGGCAAAGTCGGTGATCTTGAAGAACCATTGGGTCAGTTCGCGCTGTTCAACCAGCGCACCGGAGCGCCATCCCCTGCCCTCAATCACCTGCTCATTGGCGAGAACCGTCTGGTCCACCGGGTCCCAGTTGACCTTGGATTTTTTGCGGTAGATAAGCCCCTTTTCCAGGAAGTCGATGAACAGGTGCTGCTGGCGATGGTAATATTCCACATCGCAAGTGGCGAATTCGCGGGACCAATCCAGCGACAGGCCCATGGACTTGAGCTGATTGCGCATCGTGGCGATATTTTCATAGGTCCAGGCTTTGGGGTGGGTGTTGTTCTGCATGGCCGCGTTTTCAGCGGGCATACCGAATGCATCCCAGCCCATGGGGTGAAGCACGTTGTAGCCACACGCGCGCTTGTAGCGGGCTACAACATCACCCATGGCGTAGTTGCGAACATGGCCCATATGAATGCGGCCGGAGGGGTAGGGAAACATTTCAAGGACGTAGTATTTTTCGCGCGGATCGTCGTTCTTCGTTGCGAAAATATCGTCCTCGTTCCACTTCGCCTGCCAGCGGGGTTCCACTTCACGCGGATTATAGCGTTCAACTGCCATGTTTCTTGTTTTCCGGATTTGGATAAGTCTGTTCAAAAAGTGGGCTGAGCTTCAACACGAAATGCCCGTAGGGTCAAGGTTTTCAGACCAAATGCTTGGACTTTTGGACGTGTGCCAACTAAACAAATCCAAATCAAATGGAAGGGAACGAACTCATGAGTGTAGAGCAACATCTTGCCGATGTTTTGCAGACAATCGATCAGGTTGCCCAAAAGGCCGGGCGCAAAGCCGGTGATGTGACGCTTGTTGCTGTTTCCAAAACGTTTGACGCAGACCATATTCGACCGGCTCTGGAGGCTGGGCATCGTGTATTTGGCGAAAACCGTGTTCAGGAGAGCCAGGGCAAATGGCCTGACCTGAAAGGTGAGTTTCCCGATGTAGAATTGCATTTGATCGGGCCGCTGCAATCCAACAAGGCAGCAGATGCCGTGGCGCTGTTTGACGTTATTGAAACCGTTGACCGCGAAAAAATTGCGCGTGCGTTGGCGCAAGAAATTTCAAGACAGGGTCGCAAACTGCGGTTTTATGTGCAGGTGAATACCGGGCTTGAGCCGCAGAAGGCGGGCATTGCGCCGGATGATACAGTCGCCTTCGTGGAACTTTGTCGCAATGAGCTTGCGCTGCCAATTGAAGGTTTGATGTGTATTCCGCCAGCGGATGAAAATCCGGGTCCGCATTTTGCACTGCTCGCCAAGCTTGCGAAGAAGGCGGGGCTTGAGAAGCTATCCATGGGCATGTCCGGAGATTATGAAACAGCGGTTGAATTTGGCGCCACGAGCGTGCGTGTTGGCTCGGCTATCTTTGGGCATCGATAGGTCCAAATTGTCGCATACGTCTTTTGTCGGGGTTTTCTGACCTATCTGGCTCTTAGTATCTTTAACCTCGGAGGCTTTGTTGGAAGTCGAGGGAGGATAATGATGGCGGCTGGAGTTTATCGGCACATTTATGATGCCTGGCGGCGAGATCCGGAAGGGTTTTGGAATGCGGAGGCGGAGAAACTCTTCTGGTATAAAAAGCCTGAAACGGTTTTTGATGGTGAGGCTGGAACCTACGGGCGCTGGTTTCCAGATGGGGTGACCAATACCTGTTACAACTGTCTGGATCGCCATGTGGAGGCTGGCCGGGGCGATCAGGTTGCTATTGCCTATGAAAGCCCGATAACCGGAAAATCAGCCTCCTACACCTACTCCCAGGTGCTTGAAGAGGTCAACGCTGTCGCTGCGGTGATCAAGTCATTGGGCGTTGGAAAAGGCGATCGCGTCATCATCTACATGCCGATGATCCCCGAAGCGGTGTTTTCGATGCTGGCCTGTGCACGGCTGGGTGCCATTCATTCGGTTGTTTTTGGTGGTTTTGCGGCCCATGAGCTGGCCACACGCATTGATGACTGTCAGGCAAAGCTGGTGATTTCTGCAAGCTGTGGCATCGAGCCGGGCCGTATCGTGCCCTACAAGCCGCTGCTTGATGAGGCCATTCGGCAGTCCAAACACAAGGCCGGCCATTGTCTGGTTCTGGAGCGTGAAGAGCACCCCTGCGATCTGATTGAAGGACGGGATGTGGACTTGGCCGAAGCCGTTTCGAAAAGACGCGGTGAGAAGCTCGACTGCGAACCTGTTCTGGCGACTGACCCGCTTTATATTCTCTACACATCTGGCACGACTGGAAGCCCCAAAGGCGTCGTTCGCGACAATGGGGGCCATATGGTGGCGCTTAATTGGAGCATGGAGAATATTTATGGCGTGAAACCGGGCGAGGCTTTCTGGGCCGCATCCGATATCGGCTGGGTGGTTGGCCATTCCTATATTGTGTATGCGCCTTTGCTCTCCGGCAACACCACCATTCTGTTTGAAGGCAAGCCCGTTGGAACGCCCGATGCAGGTACATTCTGGCGGGTGATCCAGAAGCACAATGTTTCTGCTCTCTTTACAGCGCCCACGGCGTTTCGAGCCATCCGTAAGGAAGATTCCACGGGACAATTCATCGAGGATATCCCGATGCCATCCCTTAGAACCCTGTTTCTGGCGGGGGAACGGGCAGACCCAGATACTATCAAGTGGGCGGAGGAGAAGCTTGGCGTTCCGGTGATCGACCACTGGTGGCAGACTGAAACAGGCTGGACCATAGCGGGTAACCCGGTTGGGATTGAGCTTTTGCCGGTCAAACATGGTTCGCCGACGGTTGCCATGCCTGGCTATGACGTGCAGGTGCTTGATGATGCAGGCCATCCGGTACCAGCCGGGACACTTGGCAACATTGTTGTGAAACTGCCCATGCCGCCTGGTGCCCTGCCGACATTCTGGAATGCAGATCAGCGTTTTCGCGATACGTGCCTGGCGGAATTTCCCGGTTACTACAAGACTGCCGATGCCGGTTATGTAGACGAAGACGGATATCTCTTTATCATGGCGCGTACGGACGACATCATCAATGTTGCCGGCCATCGGCTCTCAACCGGGGCCATGGAAGAGGTTTGCGCCAGCCACCCGGATGTTGCCGAATGTGCGGTGATTGGCATTGCCGATTCGCTCAAGGGTCAATCACCTTTCGGATTTCTTGTTCTCAACAGCGGTACGACCAAGGCGCCTGAAGAGATTGAGCGTGAGGTGATAAAGCTGGTGCGTGAAGAAATCGGCCCGGTTGCCGCTTTCAAGGAGGCAATATGCGTTCAAAGATTGCCCAAAACGCGCTCTGGCAAGATCCTTCGCGGTACAATGCAGAAGATTGCCGATTGCCAGGAGTGGAAGATGCCCGCGACCATTGATGACCCGGCAATTCTGGATGAAATCACCGAGGCCCTGCGCAGCCGGGGCCATGCAGGCGCGGCCTGATCGTTTCACGAGAAACAAAAAAGGGTGGCCTCCGGACCACCCTTTTTCAATTCAATCGAGTGTTTTTTGCCTAGATGTCGTCGCCATCATTGTCGTCTTCGTCAGAAGATTTCAGCGATTTCAGCTTGGCAAAGACCGCGTCGGCGTCAATTTCGGGTTCTTCGTCAGAGTTGCCGGAACCGAACGGCATATTTTCCGTCATGGATGCAGGCTGCAAGGTGTCGCCCATTTCAGCTTCGGTCGGCAGCGGACGGTTTTTGGCAGCCTTTTCAACTTCCATATCCAGGTCGATCTGGGTGCAGAGGCCGAGAGTTACCGGGTCCATGGCTGTCAGGTTGGTCGAGTTCCAATGGGTGCGGTCGCGAATTTGCTGGATGGTGGATTTCGTGGTGCCAACGAGGCGTGAAATCTGCGCATCTTTCAGTTCCGGGTGGTTGCGAACCAGCCAGAGAATGGCGTTCGGTCGATCCTGACGTTTGGAGACCGGCGTGTAGCGCGGGCCGCGACGTTTTGATTCTGGCACACGAACTTTCGGCTCGGAAAGCTTCAGCTTGTGGTTCGGGTCGGCTTCGGCCTTGGCTATTTCTTCACGGGAAAGCTGGCCGGTTGAAATCGGGTCCAGACCCTTGATGCCTTGGGCACTTTCGCCGTCGGCAATAGCCTTCACTTCCAGCGGGTGCAGCTTGCAAAGCAAGGCGATCTGATCGAATGACAGGGCTGTGTTGTCCACCAGCCATACTGCGGTTGCTTTGGGCATAAGCAGTTGTTGTGCCATAGGTAAAATCCTTCTGTCCGTCCGCGCCGGTGCCGCGGACAGTGGGTGTAGCCACTTTATGTTCCGGAAAATCGGCCCTCGTATAACCGGACTGACGCAAAATTGCAATTGTTTGGTCTCGATAATGACCAAAGTTGCATTGAAGAAGGAAAGATAGCTGTTAAAACTGAAGCGAGGCTAGGGCGCAATGTGCCCTTTGGAGGAATAAGCGGAGGATTTTCATGTCACAGCGTTACCCTGTTTTGAAGGCTGCCAAGAAGCGCGCCCTGATTGACGATGAGACATACAAGAAGTGGTACAAGCAGAGTATCAAGGACCCCGAGGGCTTCTGGGACAAACACGGCAAGCGCATCGACTGGTTCACGCCCTATACCAAGGTGAAAAACACCTCTTATGAAGGCAAGGTGTCGATCAAATGGTATGAAGATGGCGTCACTAACGTTTCTTATAACTGTATCGACCGCCATTTGAAGAAGCGTGGTGATCAGGTTGCGATCATCTGGGAAGGCGACAACCCCTACGACGACAAGAAGATCACCTATAATGAGCTTTATGATCACGTTTGCCGGTTGGCCAATGTGATGAAGGATAATGGCGTAAAGAAAGGTGACCGTGTCACCATCTACATGCCGATGATCCCGGAAGCAGCTTATGCAATGCTTGCCTGCACGCGCATTGGCGCCATTCATTCGATTGTGTTCGGTGGCTTTTCTCCAGATGCTCTGGCAGGCCGCATTGTTGACTGTGAGTCCACGTTCGTAATTACGGCTGACGAGGGTCTGCGTGGTGGCAAAACCATTCCGTTGAAGCACAATACCGACCTGGCGATCGAGATTGCTGAACGCCAGGGTGTTGAGGTCGACAAGGTTTTGGTTGTACGCCGCACCGGCGGTAAGACAGAATGGTTTGAACAGCGTGATATCTGGTATCACGAGGCGATGCGCGATGCTAAGCCGGAGTGCAAGCCTGCCAAAATGAAGGCGGAAGATCCACTGTTCATCCTTTACACATCAGGCTCTACCGGCAAACCGAAAGGTGTGCTGCACACCACTGGCGGCTATCTCGTTTATGCCTCCATGACGCATGAATATGTCTTTGATTATCATGACGGCGATATCTATTGGTGCACGGCTGATGTGGGCTGGGTGACGGGCCACTCCTACATTGTTTATGGCCCGCTGGCGAATGGTGCCACAACGCTCATGTTCGAGGGCGTGCCCAACTATCCTGATGCTGGACGTTTCTGGGATGTGGTGGACAAACACGAGGTCAATATTTTCTACACGGCACCCACCGCCATTCGCGCGCTCATGGGCGCGGGCGATGATTTCGTGAAGAGATATTCGCGCTCAACATTGCGCACGATGGGTTCTGTGGGCGAGCCTATCAACCCGGAGGCCTGGGAATGGTACTACAAGGTGGTC
>JBNKQT010000326.1:0-4170 GCA_050297115.1 Ensifer sp.
TTCGAGACCTATTGCAACGCCTGGGAAATCGGCAACGCATTCTCCGAGTTGAACGACCCGGAAGAACAGCGCAAACGTATGGTCGAACAGCTTGAGCAGGCGCACGCGCGCGGCGAAAGCGAAAAGCAGCTGGATGACGAATTCCTGGATGCGATCGACCAGGGCATGCCGCCCGCTGGTGGCCTCGGCATTGGTGTCGACCGCCTGATCATGTTGCTGACCGACTCCCCGTCGATCCGAGACATCATCCTCTTCCCGGCTCGTCGCCAGAAGGCGGACTGATTAGAATTCAGTGATCGGCGGTGTCCTTATGGGCATCGCCTTTCACTGACGATACCGGCGCAGGGTCAATTTCAGGCGTGGCCTCAGCATGGCTGTCCCCGGAAGGATCATCCAGCGTATCATCCTCCCAACCGAGGATCAGGGTATCGCTCGGTCCATCGTGGATGACGATTTCACCATTTTGCCCACCATCCCACGCCTCGATTTCGGGGACTGGTTCAACCGTTGCTTCATGTGTTTCTTCTTCAGCGGGCTCTTCGACGTGTTCCTCGACTGTCGCATGAGCATCCATCTTCACAGCCTCGCTGATCTCCACAACTGCATGCTCTGCGACATCCGGTTTATGCTCCTGCGGAGCCTCGTGGCCAGTGACAGTATCGGTTTCAACAGCCTTGGACTTATGCCCGCCTTCGTCCGCAACAAGCGCTGACTCTTTCACACCTTCATGCGAAGCAGCAGCCTGCATATGCGTATTATCTTCCTCGCCAACATGCTCGGCAACATCGGCTTCAGAATGTACATCCTTCTCGGCGTGAGCCGTTTGAGGACCATCGCCGCTGTGATCCTGATGCGATCCTCCGGAGGCATTTTCACCGTGTGTCTGCTCTAGTGGATGTTCGGACTCACCATGCATTTCCACAGCATGGTCATCTGCTCCACCATGCCCGGCACTGTCTTCACCATGGCCCGCATCGCCACCGTGGCCGTTTTCTGCACCAGCATGCCCGGCGTCTGTTCCATGCCCGTCAACCTCGCCATGCCCGGCACCATCAAGCCCCTCCCCTTGGCCCGCAGTTTCATCAGGGCCCAGCCCGACCATGTTAAGCATTTTGCCAAAGAAGCCCGGTTCGGCCGAACCTTCATGCCCGGCATTGGCGCTTTCACCAGTGCCGCCCTCGGCGTCGGCGCCATGCCCACCGGCATTGCTTTCACCATGACCGCTGGCTTTTTCACCGCCACCGTGGTCGACCGCTGCTTCGCCTCCGCCGCCATGACCGCTGGTCTCGCCCGCCGCCGCCTCGTCGCTTTCCGGTGGCGTACAATCTTCCGTTTCTTCCATGAGAGAGGCCATCTGCCTCAGCTCACCTTCGGAAAGTGCGGTTTTCTCGCCGTAGAAGACACCATCAGCGGCGGCCTTGCCTTCGTAATAGTAGCCCTTGAATTCACCCTCGATGCCTGGCACCGGCGAATGGCCAGGTACAACAAACACCTCTGCCCCGAACGCGCGACCTCGCATTTGCGCACGAATTTCGGGCCCGCTTTCGTCAAGAACCGCAATATGGATCAATTCTGCGGGCAAATGTTCGCGCATATATTCAGCCACACGTAAAGCCGTTTTCAGCCGCGTTTTGCCATCAGTGCTTTCCACACGGATATATTTGCGCAACCAGGGCAACTCGCGGCCACGCACATCCGCGATGCGAACAACATCCTCACATTCCAGCCCGTAGATGCTTTTCTTGGAAGGGCCGAGGATTGCCTCACGCCCGAGATAGAGCGCGGCAGCACCGCTCGCGCCGAACAGCACAGTTGCTGCCGACAGGATAATCACGACCTTCCGGGATATCCGGATTTTGATCTTGATAGCCATTACGCGATACGCGGACTCCAAACACCAGACACGAAGCGGAAAAAACAATTCCGCAACTCTCCTTATTGTCGCAAATGCTGATTGATGAAGGATTAACCTTTGGGAATATGAAAAAACGAATTCGGGCGGGCAGAGCCCGGCCGAAATTTGCATTGCAAAACAGGCCAACAAAAAACTTGGCGAAGCAGTCCGTCTTTTGTAAGAGTGCCTCTCAAGTGGTCCCGTAGCTCAGCAGGATAGAGCGCCGGATTCCTAATCCGTAGGTCGCGCGTTCGAATCGCGCCGGGATCACCATTTTCGTCTTGGCGACTGTGCCGCGCTTGCGCGCTTTATGCACTCGACTGGCGACACTGAAGTACATCCGGCAAAATACCACCAAAATGCGTTTTGTCAGCTTTTCGTAAGGTTGATTGATGTATATCAAGTCTGGTGATAGGCACGAATGCTAGATGACTCGCCATACCAATTACCAAGTATTGGTATGCAATTTGTCGCATATTATTGTATTTGCGGCATTCGGGGGTTGACGACATGCCAGTGAGATCGAATAACGTTTCCTGCATGTAAGTTGGAGAATACGCATGGACTTCGAGGCATTTTTCAAGGACCAGCTTGAGGGACTTCATGAAGAAGGTCGCTATCGCGTTTTTGCAGATATCGAGCGACAGAAGGGCAATTTCCCGAAGGCGACGCGCCACACGGAAAATGGTGTCCAGGAAGTAACCGTATGGTGCTCCAACGACTATCTGGGCATGGGCCAGCATCCGAAGATCGTTGAAGCCATGAAAACGGCCATCGACCAATGCGGCACAGGCGCTGGCGGCACACGCAACATCTCCGGCACAAATCATTATCACGTACTTCTGGAAGAAGAGCTTGCCGATCTCCACGGCAAGGAATCTGCTCTTCTCTTCAATTCCGGCTACATGTCCAACTGGGCATCGCTGACTACACTGGCCTCCAGAATTCCGGGCATGATCGTCTTTTCTGACGCACTGAACCATGCATCGATGATTGAAGGCATTCGCCATTCCAAGGCCCCTTGCGTTGTGTGGAAGCACAATGATCTGGCAGATCTGGAAGCCAAACTGGCAGCAGCCGACCCGGCTGCGCCTAAGATGATCGCTTTCGAATCGGTCTATTCCATGGATGGCGATATCGCGCCGATCAAGGAAATCTGCGACATTGCTGACAAGTATGGCGCTATGACCTATCTGGACGAAGTCCATGCCGTTGGCCTCTACGGTCCGCGCGGTGGTGGCATAGCAGAACGCGAAGGCCTGATGAACCGTGTGACGGTGATTGAAGGAACGCTTGGCAAGGCATTCGGCGTGATGGGCGGTTACATTACCGGCTCGGAAGCGCTGGTTGACTTTGTTCGCTCTTTTGCTTCCGGCTTTATCTTCACCACGTCATTGCCGCCGGCACTGGCCGCAGGCGCGCTTGCCTCCATACGGCACCTGAAAGAGAGCCAGGAAGAACGGCTCTGTCATCAGGAGCGAGTGCGCACCCTGCGCTCGCTCCTTAACGCAAAGGGCATTCCACACCTCGACAACCCGAGCCACATTGTGCCGGTGATCGTGGGTGATGCTGCCAAGTGCAAGTGGATCTCCGACATTCTGCTGGATCAGTACGGCATCTATGTTCAGCCGATCAACTATCCGACTGTGCCGAAGAAAACCGAACGCCTGCGCATTACGCCAAGCCCGTTCCACACAGATGATGATATGCGTCACCTGGTGAATGCCATTCACGACCTCTGGTCTCAATGTGCATTGGCGCGCGCCGTCGCTTGACCTGAGCTGACAATCGGACTTTCCTGCAGCGGACCATGGAATCATGGTCCGCTGTTTTGTTTTGTGGAGGAAGACGCCAATGCAGGAACGGATAGACGCGGTAATTGATCGTGCGCTTGAAGAAAAGCGGGTCACCGGAACGGCCATCATTGTGAAAAAAGATGGTGAGACCGCCTATGAACGCTTCGCCGGTTTTGCCGACCGCGAGGGCGGAAAGCAGATTGAACCCGATACTATCTACCGCCTGGCATCGGTCACCAAACCACTTGTTGCGACCACCGGCCTTGCGATGATTGACCAAGGCAGATTGTCGCTCGATGCACTCGTGCGCAACTACCTGCCCTACTTCACGCCGAAAGAAAAGGATGGAACAGAGCCGGATATCACAATCCGCCAGCTTTTGAGCCACACCGCCGGTTTTGCCTATGGAGTGAACGCTTATGGGAAACCGGCTGCAGGCGCTGAGGTCAACGAAGGTCTGCTCAACGAAGACATCGATTT
>JBNKQT010000327.1:0-8385 GCA_050297115.1 Ensifer sp.
GCCGATCAAGATCGGTTGGCCGGTCACGGTGCCGCAGCCGCTGGCCTACTTATGGCGCTCGCATCAGCCGCCTGGATTCTCTCAGCAAGTGGCGAATTCGCAGATACCGTCCTCTCAACAAGCGCAAAAGGCTGCGCATTAAAAGCCAAATGCTATATTAGACAAAACGACGCCGAATTGATCCTGACTGCCTTGCTCAAACTCGGCTTGCTCTACACCGGCCCATTTGCTCTATTGGTGTTGGCTTTTATTGCCCCTTGGAAATACAACGTGGCAGACTGATCACATATCAGTGAACACGTTGCACACGCTCCGCATTTGACGCATCATGTCTTTTGACATTCATCAGAAGCGGGATACGATCATGCTACGTGCTCTGGTAAGTGCATTCATTGTCGCATTGTTTTCATTCGCAGGATCGGCAGCCTTTGCGCAGGACAACTCTTTGTTCAGCATCTGCCACGCCATCGCATCAAATATTCCCAAGGCAACCTTCGTCAAGTTTGACCAGCCACCACAGCAATTTGCGGCCCTCAAAGACGAGGTCCACTTCACCTATGTCGGTCACTCCACCTATTTCATTGAAACACCCGGTGGTGTGAGCATCGCAACCGATTATTCCGGTCGCTATGCGACGCCCTACACGCCAACCGTGATAACGATGAACAAGGCGCATTCGGGCCACTTCACACCTGTGCCAGACCCCGCCATTGAGTATCCGCTACGTGGCTGGACCAATGATGGCTCGCCAGCCCGACACAGCCTGATGGTTGGCGACACGCTGATCCGCAATGTGCCAACAGACATCCGCTCCAATAGCGGCACGATGGAAGAAAATGGCAATTCCATCTTCATCTTCGAGACTGCAGGTCTTTGCATTGGGCACCTCGGTCACCTGCACCATGAACTCACCGACAGCCACATCACCGAAATCGGAAGGCTCGATATCGTCATGGTGCCGGTTGATGGTGGCCTCACCATGGGCGCCGCCTCCATGAGCCGCACGGTCGAGAAACTCCGCTCCTCAGTCATCCTGCCCATGCACCGCCGCTTTGGTACAATCGAAGATTTCGTCAGCAAATTCGGCCCCGGATTCGCCATCCAGCCAAGCAGCTCACGCACCGTTACTTTCTCATTGAGAACGCTCCCCGGGAAGCCAACAATCTACTTATTGCCGGGACTTTAAGCGCCCAGTCTGGACGAGCGCGCTCAAAAAACATATAAGGCCGCCAATCCCATTCGAAGCAAAAAATTGCAGGAAACCCATGGCTGGTCATTCACAGTTTAAGAACATCATGCACCGCAAGGGCCGTCAGGACTCGGTCCGCTCGAAACTCTTTTCCAAACTGGCGCGCGAAATCACCGTTGCCGCCAAGATGGGCGCGCCAGACCCGGATATGAACCCGCGCCTGCGTCTGGCTGTTCAAAATGCCAAATCGCAGTCCATGCCGAAAGACAATATCGAACGCGCGATCAAGAAAGCTATCGGTGGCGATGCGGAAAACTATGATGAAGTGCGCTACGAGGGCTACGGCCCGGCAGGCGTTGCGGTGATCGTTGAAGCATTGACCGACAACCGTAACCGTACCGCCTCCAGCGTACGCACGATCTTCACCAAGGCCGGTGGCGCACTGGGCGAAAGCGGCTCGGTTGCCTTCTCTTTCGACCGTGTTGGCGAAATCACGTACAAGCCGGAAGCGGGCGGCGCTGACGCCATTATGGAAGCAGCCATTGAAGCAGGTGCCGAAGACGTTGAATCCTCTGAAGAGGCGCATGTCATCTACTGCGCCTTTGAAGACACAAACGACGTTGCCAAGGCACTTGAAGCCTCACTTGGTGAAGCAGAGTCGGTAAAAACCATCTGGAAGCCGCAGAACACTGTGCCGGTGGACGAGGACAAGGCTTTGTCGCTGATGAAGATGATCGACAATCTGGACGAAGACGACGATGTACAGAACGTTTATTCCAACTTCGAAGTTTCTGACGAAGTGATGGCCAAACTCTCGGCCTGATCCGAAGGTGGAATAGAAAATTGAGTAGGCCGGAGATCACCTCCGGCCTTTTTCATTCCCACTTTGTCGTCGGCAAAGCTTAGAATTCTTCCCAGTTATCAACCACCGCCTCACACATTTCAGGATTGGAGGCATCAACACGCCCAATGTCAAAATAGCGGCTCTTCCGCCTTTCGCCGGTTCCAGCGATTCTGTACCTGGATTTGGGAAATCAACGCAGGCCAAGCCAGCACAGACGCCCCTGAGTTCCTCAACCACGGCGCTGCCAAGATTGCCACCTGCGCCCGGGACCATGATCACCCTATCCTTCATCGCACCCTCCATATTTGCCGTGCATTGCCGCCCGGCCCATGAGTTGATGCGAATGATAGTAGCGCAAGCAGGTCAACTTAGCGCGTAAATCAGGTTAAAACTGTCGTGAAGAACCGTTGCCGCCCTCAAGCGGCCTCAAACACACCCAGTTGCGAAAAGCCTTTGACTGCCTTCAAGCGCGCCTCGATGTCATGGATCGGGAAGGAAACAATCAGCTCGTCAGCCCCGGTTTCAGCCAGAAACCCGCTGAGCTTGTCTTCAATCGTTTCCCTGGTGCCCACTGCAGCGTAGCGCAACGTGCTTTCCACGCCGATCTTTTCCATTTCGCTCCACAGCCCATCCATATTTTCAACCGGCTTGGGAAATTCACCCCGCGTTCCACGACGCAATTTTACAAATTGCTGCAGCACAGATGTCGAAAGATATGCGGCGGCCTCCTCAGTATCCGCCATCACTCCGAATGTCCCCACCATCACATAAGGCGCTGCAAGCTGCGCCGAAGGTTGGAACTTTTCGCGATATATAGCCAAAGCATCCAGCAACATGTCCGGGGCAAAATGCGAGGCAAATGCATAGGGCAGTCCCAGCATTGCAGCCAGATGCGCACTATAAAGACTGGACCCCAAAATCCACAGCGGCACATTCGTGCCCACGCCTGGAAACGCAATTATGCGCTGCCCTTCCTGCGGCTCTGCCAGAAAAGCCTGCAGTTCCAGAATATCATCGGGAAAACGCGTCGCCGCCGCTTCAAGATCACGCCGCAATGCCCGCGCTGTTGCCATATCTGTTCCCGGCGCACGACCAAGCCCCAGGTCAACGCGGCCAGGATAAAGTCCCTCCAGCGTGCCAAACTGCTCGGCAATCACATATGGGGCGTGGTTCGGCAGCATCACCCCGCCCGAACCAATCCTGATCTTGTTTGTTGCAGCACCCACATGGCTGAGGATCACTGATGTCGCTGCACTCGCCACCCCGCGCATGCCATGGTGCTCGGCCATCCAGTAGCGGTGATAACCCGCTTCTTCAGCCAGCACGGCCATTCGGCGTGTGTTGTCAAAAGCATCATGAACGCTCTGCCCCTCACCCACAGTAGACAGATCGAGAATGGAAAACCGCGTCATCAAATATCCCTTTCACATTTCGACCCCGGATATATGAGGTCGTACTCCTCATTGCCACCCCAGACGCATGATCAACAGAAAATGTTTCCCATTTGTTCACATTTTGCTGACAGCGTGAAAACCGAAAGGTAGATTTGGTTATGTCAGATGTGATTCGCATTATTGGTATTGATCCCGGCCTGCGCCGCATGGGCTGGGGCATCGTGGAAAGCCTTGGCAATTCCTTACGTTTTGTTGGTTCCGGCACCATCACCAGCAATGGCGATATGGATCTCGCCTCACGCCTCTGCCAGCTTCACGATGGCCTTGCTGACATCATTCATCAGCACCAGCCACATGAAGCCGCGGTGGAACAAACCTTCGTCAACAAGGATGCCGTTGCCACACTTAAGCTTGGCCAGGCCCGCGGCATCGCCATGCTGGTGCCCGCCCGCGCCGGTCTGCATGTTTCCGAATATGCACCCAACGCTGTCAAAAAATCCGTCATCGGCGTTGGCCACGGCGAGAAACAGCAAATCCACATGATGCTGAAAGTGCTCATGCCCAAAGCCACGTTCAAAGGCAACGACGCCGCCGATGCACTCGCCATTGCCGTTTGCCACGCCCATAATCGCGGCTCGGCAAAATCACGACTGGCAGCACTGGCAAGCTAAAATGTTCTTGACTTGTTCCGAAAGTAAGACTATTTCTTACCTCCATCGGAGGCGAGACAATGCGAGTGACATCCAAGGGACAAGTAACAATTCCACGCGATCTTCGCGAGCTCGCAGGTATCACGCCCAATAGCGAAGTCATTTTTTCCATAGAAAATGGCAAATTGGTTCTTGCCCCCAAAAACAACCCCAACACAGCCGGTGAACACCAGCGTCTCAACCGCTTGACTGCTGCACTGGACCAGTTGGAAAACACCGGTGATCAATCCGTCGATTCCGACGCCCTGATGGCCATGACCCGGGACCGTGACTGATGGCGACAATGGTCGATACCAATATTCTGGTCGACATCGCGGTGCGCGATCCCAATTGGCTCAAATGGTCACGCAGCAAGATCACCGATGCCGCACGCCAAGGCGCACTCGTTATCAACCAGATCATCTTTTCGGAATTCTCTGTTCGCTATTCCAGCGTGGCCGAGGTCGAAGCTCTGCTGCCAGCCGATGAATTCCTGCGCGAAGGCCTGCCTTGGGCTGCTTCATTTGCAGCAGGCCGTGCTTTCGGTGTCTATCGGCGAGGCGGCGGAATGCGCAATCGTGTTTTGCCCGACTTTCTCATCGGTGCGCACGCCTATTTGCGCGGTTACAGCCTGCTCACGCGTGACCCCAAGGGCTACCGCACCTATTTTCCCGAACTTGAACTCATCACACCGGAAACACACCCATGATCGGCAAACTCAAAGGCACCGTTGATGAAATCGGCGAAGACTATGTTCTCGTTGACGTGCACGGTGTCTGCTACATCGCTTTCTGCTCCGGCCGCACGCTTTCCAGGCTCAATGCAGGCGAAGCCACCACGCTCTTCATCGAAACCTATGTGCGCGAAGATCAGTTGAAGCTTTTCGGCTTCATAACGGCGCTGGAGCGCGAATGGTTCCGCCTTCTGCAATCTGTTCAGGGCGTAGGTGCCAAAGTGGCACTCGCTGTACTCTCCACCCTCACGCCGTCCGAACTGGCAAACGCCATAGCCCTTCAGGATAAAGCAGCAATTTCGCGCACACCCGGTGTTGGCCCCAAGGTAGCCGTGCGTATGTTAACCGAATTGAAGAACAAGGCACCCGCCTTCGCCGGCGAAGCCATGGGCACAATCGGCCTCAAGCAAGAACTTGGCGAAGGTGTTGCCGCCGCCCCTGTCACAGACGCGGTTTCCGCTCTCTCCAACCTCGGTTACTCCCGCGATCAGGCCGCAAACGCCGTCGCCGCCGCCATGAAGGAAGCAGGCGAAAACCCCGACAGCGCAAAACTCATTCGCCTTGGCTTGAAACAGCTCTCCCGTTGACGCTTTCCCCAAGCCGTCAAACACGCTAAAGCCAACGCGACAACGGAATTGATGACATGGAAGACCCAGACCGCCTGATCAGCGCTGACAAACGTGGCGAAGACCTTGAAACAACGTTGCGCCCGCAAAGCCTGGACGAATTCACCGGCCAGGCCGAAGCGCGCGCCAACCTGAAAGTCTTCATCGAGGCCGCCAAGAACCGTGGCGAAGCGCTCGACCACGTCCTCTTCGTTGGCCCACCGGGCCTCGGCAAAACCACGCTCGCCCAGATCATGGCGAAAGAGCTCGGCGTCAATTTCCGCTCCACCTCCGGGCCGGTCATCGCCAAGGCAGGCGACCTTGCAGCCCTGCTGACTAATCTGGAAGAAAACGACGTTCTCTTTATTGACGAAATCCACCGCCTGAACCCGGCAGTCGAAGAAATCCTCTACCCCGCCATGGAAGATTTTCAGCTCGACCTGATCATTGGCGAAGGCCCCGCCGCACGCTCGGTCAAAATCGATCTGTCAAAGTTCACCCTCGTGGCCGCCACCACACGTCTCGGCCTTCTCACCACACCACTGCGCGACCGTTTCGGCATTCCTGTCCGCCTCAATTTCTACACTGTCGAAGAACTCGAATTCATCGTGCGGCGCGGCGCACGCCTCATGGGCCTCGGCATGACAGATGAGGGTGCGCGCGAAATCGCCCGCCGCGCCCGTGGCACACCGCGCATCGCAGGCCGCCTTCTGCGCCGCGTGCGCGATTTTGCCGAAGTCGCAAAGGCCGAAGCGGTCACCCGCGAAATTGCCGACGAGGCACTCACCCGCCTCCACGTCGACAATATGGGCCTCGACCAGCTCGACCACCGCTATCTCTCCATGATTGCCAACAATTTCGGCGGCGGCCCCGTCGGCATCGAAACCATTGCCGCCGGTCTCTCCGAACCCCGCGATGCCATTGAAGACATCATCGAACCCTACATGATCCAGCAGGGCTTCATCCAGCGCACCCCGCGCGGCCGCGTCATGACGTCAAACGCCTGGAAACACCTCGGACTAAACCCGCCGAAGGACATTGAGAAAACCCAGATCAATCTGTTTCAGGATGATGACTGATGTCTGATATGATCCCCCTCTCCGGCGAAATCACGCCTGACGGCACCCATCGCCTCACCCAGCGCGTCTATTACGAAGACACCGACTTCTCCGGTTTCGTCTACCACGCCCGCTATCTTCATTTCATGGAGCGCGCCCGCACCGACTATTTACGCTGCCTTGGTGTGGAACAGGCTAGGCTCTTTGAGTTGGATGGTGAAGGACTGATGTTTGTGGTCCATCGAATGGAGATCGATTTCAAGTCACCGGCCAAGATGGATAATATCCTCACCATCACCACCCACACTGAAAAGGCGGGCGGCGCAAAGATGGTCCTCAACCAGGAAATCCGCAGGGAAGATACCCTCTTGATCGCCGCCAAAGTCATCATTGCCGTGGTCAACGCCTCTGGTCGCCCGCGGCGCTTGCCCGAAGATCTCGCAAAGTCCTTCCTCGGCGAAACTTGAGCGGCTATTTTTCTGTCAGCTTCAGCTCGATGCGCCGGTTTTGCGCCCGCGCCTCATCGCTGTCACCCTCGGCAATTGGCTGATACTCACCAAACCCTGCCGCCACCAGCCTTTCAGCTGGCACGCCCTGCGAAATCAGATACTTCACCACCGACGTCGCGCGACCGGATGAAAGCTCCCAGTTGTCGGCATATTTGCCCGTGCCGGAAAGCGGCACATTATCGGTATGCCCGTCCACGCGCAGAACCCAATTGATTTCCGGCGGAATTTCCTTCGCCAGATCAATCAGCGCGGCAGCAAGCTTTGCCATCTCTGCTTCACCCGCTTCGTTCAACTCCGCTCCGCCGGAGGGAAAAAGAACCTCGGACTGAAACACAAATCTGTCCCCAACAATCCGGATATTCTCACGATCAGAAAGAATTTCGCGCAACCGCCCGAAAAAGTCGGAACGGTATCGGTTCAGCTCCTGCACCCGTTGCGCCAGCGCCACATTCAACCGACGACCCAGGTCCGCAATTTTCGTCTGGCTCGCCTTGTCTTTTGTTTCCGCTGCCTGAAGCGCACCTTCGATTGCCGCAATTTGCGTGCGCAAGGCGGCAATCTGCTGGTTGAGAAGATCAATCTGGCTCAGCGCCCGCGCACTCACCTTGCGCTCCGCATCCAGCTGCCCGTTCAGTGCATTGATCTGCGTTTCCGCCTCCCCGGCATTACCCTGCCCGGCATCCAGCAGTTGCTGCAAGCGCGAACGCGCATTTTCAGAATCGCTCAACGAGGCCTGCAGCGAGGCAAGCTGATCCTCAAGGTCCTGCTTCCCGCTCTGCTCCAGCGCCAAAAGCTGCGTCAATTCGTTGATCTGACTGTTCAGCCGGTTGAGAACCTCATCCTTGCCCGAAATCTCGCGGCTCAGAAAAAACTGCCCGAGCACAAATACAATGAGCAGGAACATAATCGCCAGCAGCAGGGTCGACAAAGCGTCCACGAACCCCGGCCAGTAATCCACACCACGCTCACGCTTATAGCGGCGGGAAAGCGCCATCAGTCGTTCCCCAGTCTGCGTGCAATTCGCTCAAGCGCTGCATGCAACTCTTTCGATTCCGCCTGATGCGCCTCAATCCAGTCACGCAGCATTTGCTGCTCGGAGCGCATATTTTTCACCAGCCCCTGAATGCCCTCGGCAAGGTGAACAATCGCTGCAGTGCTGCGCTGGTTTGCTCCATTGTCTTTCACCAGATGGGTAAGTTGTTCCAGTACCTTTTTAAGCTCGTCCGAGCCCGCACCTGCATTAACGGCAGTTTCGCCGGTTG
Organism: Ensifer sp.; assembly: GCA_050297115.1. Classification (GTDB taxonomy): domain Bacteria; phylum Pseudomonadota; class Alphaproteobacteria; order Rhizobiales; family Rhizobiaceae; genus Ensifer_A. The sequence continues at coordinate 8,284 of JBNKQT010000327.1, forward strand.
CCGCCACAGGCAATTCATTCATCACATCGGTGACCGAAGACAGCCAGTTTTCAAGCTCGTTATAAAACCGGTTCTGCGCCCGGCCTGCCTGCAAGTCCATAA
>JBNKQT010000328.1:0-9950 GCA_050297115.1 Ensifer sp.
GAAGCCCGTCGCAAGGCTGAAGAAGAAGACCGCAAGCAGCGTGAAGCCGAGAAGGCTGCCCGCGAGGCCGCCGAAGCCGAAGCTGCAAAGAAGGCGGCTGAGGAAGAAGCCAAGGCCACACCTGAAGCCGAGAATGAGGCACCTGCCGCTGCAACGCCAGCTGTTGCTCCCGCGGCACCAGCTGAAACACGTGCCGCACGTCCTGCTCCTGCTGCCCCGCGTGGTCGCGCCATGGAAGAAGAGGGCGACAGTGAACGTCGCCGCGGCGCTCCGCAGCGTGGCAAGCCCGGTGCTCCGGCAACACCAGCCAAGGCGCCGTCTCGTCCCAAGGGCGACGATGGCCGCCGTCGTGGCAAGTTGTCCCTGACCTCCGCACTGGACGATGATGGCGGCGCGCAGCGCGGTCGTTCGCTTTCGGCCATGCGCCGCCGTCAGGAGAAAATGCGCCGCAGCCAGATGCAGGTTGAGCGTGAGAAGATTTCTCGTGAAGTGACTTTGCCGGAAACCATCACCATTCAGGAACTGTCCCAGCGTATGTCTGAACGTTCCGTAGATGTCATCAAGTACCTCATGAAAGAGGGACAGATGATGAAGCCGGGTGATGTGATCGACGCTGATCTGGCGGAACTGATCGCGTCTGAATTCGGCCACACTGTGAAGCGTGTTTCCGAGTCTGACGTTGAAACCGGTATCTTCGACATTGCAGACGATGATGCCGATCTCGTATCCCGTCCGCCGGTTGTTACCATCATGGGTCACGTTGACCATGGTAAGACATCGTTGCTTGATGCGATCCGCAACGCCAACGTTGTGTCTGGCGAAGCCGGTGGCATTACCCAGCATATCGGTGCTTATCAGGTTGAGCAAAACGGCCAGAAGATCACCTTCATCGACACCCCCGGCCACGCCGCGTTTACCGCCATGCGTGCCCGTGGTGCGCAGGCCACTGACATCGCGATCCTCGTGGTGGCGGCTGACGACAGCGTGATGCCGCAGACCATTGAATCGATCAACCACGCCAAGGCCGCTGAAGTGCCGATCATCGTGGCAATCAACAAGATGGATAAGCCCGCAGCGGATGCCAACAAGGTTCGCACCGAGCTTCTGCAGCACGAGGTGTTTGTGGAATCCATGGGCGGTGAAGTGCTTGACGTGGAAGTGTCTGCCAAAAACGGCACCAACCTCGACAAACTTCTTGAAGCGATCCTGCTTCAGTCCGAAATTCTCGACCTGAAAGCCAACCCGAACCGGACGGCGGAAGGTTCTGTGGTCGAAGCCCAGCTTGACCGTGGTCGTGGTTCTGTTGCCACTGTCCTCGTTCAGAAGGGCACGCTCAAGCCCGGCCAGATCATCGTTGCCGGTGACCAGTGGGGCCGCGTGCGTGCGCTTGTGAATGACAAGGGCGAGCATGTGAAGGAAGCGGGTCCCGCCATGCCGGTTGAGGTTCTGGGTCTCCAGGGCACGCCTGCTGCAGGCGACAAGTTTGCGGTCGTAGAAAACGAAGCGCGCGCGCGTGAAATTGCTGAATACCGTCAGCGTTTGGCCCGTGAAAAGGCCGTGGCTCGTGCTGCCGGTTCGCGTGGTTCGCTGGAACAGATGATGACCCAGCTTCAAACCACTGGCGCGAAAGAATTCCCGCTTCTGATCAAGGGCGATGTGCAGGGTTCGATCGAAGCCATTGCCGGTGCGCTTGAAAAGCTCGGCACCGACGAAGTCATGGCCCGCATCGTTCACTCAGGCGCCGGTGCAATCACCGAATCGGATATTTCGCTGGCGGAAGCCTCTGGTGCTGCCATCATGGCGTTTAACGTTCGTGCCAATCCACAGGCGCGTGAAGCGGCCGAGCGTGCTGGCGTGGAAATTCGTTACTACAACATCATCTACGATCTGGTAGATGATGTGAAAGCGGCGATGTCCGGCATGCTCTCGCCCGAGCGTCGCGAAACATTCCTCGGTTACGCTGAAATTCTGGAAGTCTTCAGCATTACCAAGGTCGGCAAAGTTGCAGGTTGCCAGGTTACCGAAGGCAAGGTGGAGCGTGGCTCCGGCGTTCGTCTTCTGCGCGACAACGTGGTTATCCACGAAGGCAGCCTGAAGACATTGAAGCGCTTCAAGGACGAAGTTTCGGAAGTCAATGTGGGGCAGGAATGCGGTATGGCATTTGAGAACTACGAAGACATCCGCAAGGGCGACCAGATCGAGTGCTTCCGCGTGGAGCACATCACTCGCTCGCTCTAAGAATATTCATCTTTGCTAAGATTCATTATGGTCGCCGGGTTTCCTGGCGACCATTCTTTTTGTAGCCTCGGCACATGCGGGGAATCAAAAACAAGCAAGACGAGACATATGGCTGAACCAAAAACAGAACCTTGGCTTATCTCGGTCTCCTATCAGCGTGATGCGCTGGAGGAACTGGAGGTTCACCATGCGGCGCAAAAACGTCATTTGGGTTCACTTGATGAAACTTTTCTTTATCAGTCGGCCCTGTTTGCGCTTGTTGTTGTGGTTTTGATCGTCATCGCGGTGGAAGTCAGTCGCCATTTCATGCCCTTTTTCCCCGATGCGCAGGATGCAGTGACCTACCATAGCCAATATTGGGCAGCCTTCCTGCCTATGCTACTGCTGGTTGGCGTGGCGGTATTCGGCTATGCGCGCATGCTGCGCCACAAGCGTCAATCACAGCTTCTGGCCCGTTTCCGCGCCAGGGGATGGGCTGATGTTGAAGTTACCGAGAAGGGCTTCACGTTTGTTATCGACGCTCGCAGCCAGCGGTTCGACTGGCGGGCTGTGCACAATGTCTCACACGACAAGAACAAGATCCTCCTCGATCTTGACCAGTCTGTGGTCTACATTCCTGAGCGTGCTTTTTCAGATCGCGCCACTTTTCTCGCTCAATACAAGCTTATTCGCCAAACGTGGCATGAGCGTTTGATGGATGAAGTTGCCGAGAAGGGTTGAGCGCCAACCCTTGACCCGGCGACCAAAAAGAGTCATTCAGCGCCCACTTCAGACGAACACGGGTTCGATCCCCGCATGATCGTCTCTTGAAACGAACAGAAACGATAAGAAAAACGATGAAACGACCCTCCACATCTGCTCCCTCGCAGCGCATGTTGCGCGTTGGTGAGCAAGTCCGCGCCGCCATCACCCAGGTGCTGCAACGCGGTGACGTGCGCGATCCGCTTCTGGAAAGCACCATCATTTCCATTTCCGAGGTGCGCATGTCGCCCGATCTAAAGATCGCCACCGCCTTTGTGACGCCGCTTGGCAACACAGACCACGAGGCAACCGTCAAGGCGCTCAACAAGAATGCCAAATTCATTCGCGGGCGCCTTGGTCCTGCGCTGCACCAGATGAAATATATGCCCGAAATCCGTTTCCGCGACGACACTTCGTTCGATAATTACAAGAAGATCGACGAGTTGCTGAACTCTCCCGAGGTGCAGCGCGACCTCGACCATGATGACGACGAAGAATAAGAAGAACAATGGCAAGACAGCGTAAACCCAAGGGCCGCCCGGTTTCGGGCTGGCTTATTCTCGACAAGCCGTTTGATTACGGTTCCACTGAAGCCGTCGGTAAAATCAAATGGCTCTTCAAAGCGCAGAAAGCAGGCCATGCTGGCACGCTCGACCCGCTTGCCTCCGGCATGCTGCCCATTGCATTGGGCGATGCCACCAAGACCGTGCCTTATGTCATGGATGGTCGCAAGATCTATGAATTCACCGTCACCTGGGGCGAGGAACGCGCCACGGATGATCTCGAAGGTGAGGTTACTGAGACCAGCGACGTCCGCCCTGCCGAGCAGGCGATCCGCGATCTGCTGCCGAAATATACCGGCGTGATTGAACAGATCCCGCCGCAGTTCTCCGCCATCAAAATCGCTGGTGAACGCGCATACGATATTGCGCGTGAAGGTGAGAAGGTTGAGATTCCTGCTCGCGAAGTCGAAATCCACCGTCTGACACTCTTGAGCTTCGAGACCGACAAGGCGCATTTTGAAGTCGAATGCGGCAAGGGCACCTATGTGCGTTCGCTTGCTCGCGACATGGGCCGTGATCTTGGTTGTTACGGCCATATTTCCGAGCTGCGCCGCACCCTCGTTGCCCCCTTTGGTGAAGACCAGCTCGTGCCGCTTGAAAAGCTCACGGCGCTTGAGGAACTCGAAGACCAGGACGAGCGTTTAGCGGCCCTTGATGCTTTCCTCATTCCCCCGGCAGAAGCGCTTACATCCCTGCCGCATGTTCGCGTGAACGATGATCAGGCGCGCCGTTTGCGCTCGGGCAATCCCATTATCCTTCGTGGCCGCGATGCGCCGCTGCCTACACCGGAAGCCTATGCGACCGCGATCTCGGGTGACTTGATTGCAATCGGTGCCATTGAGGAAGGCGAGTTTAGGCCCAAGCGTGTGTTTGGATAGTCTACTTCTTCCGGTCCTCTCCTCTTGCGGGAGGGGATGCAAGCCCCCAAGAGCGTAGCGATTGGCGCGGTGCGCTTGGCGAAGGGCTGCAAAACGCCCCAAACCGTGGAAAAAACTGCATCGCGCTCCAATAAAATCAAACACATAACCATATTTTTATCCCCGCACCCAAAACATCATCCATACTATCCCTGTTCCGCACGGATACACCGTCAGGCGTGACGGCGAGCGGAACCGGTTCTGGTGTTGGAGAAACGACGTAAGTCTTCATCATCGGGCCCGCAAGACATGCATCCCCCTTGGGAAGGGCCCGAAAGGCTACACCAAACGACCCTCGGCGTGACGGTAAGCTCACACAACCATTCGCAGGGATGGGCAGCGATGCGGACTTTGCGGGAAAAACTGTCGAAAGCGGGGCGCTTTGTGCGCATCATAAACAAAACAAATGTGGCGCACAAAACGCCCCATCCGATCTCAGGTGAGATTGGGACAAGGAAAATGATGCAAACCCCGAGGAGGAGCTCCTGCGGGGGCAAATGTGCTGATGGAACGTCAAATAGAGGCCACCCATTCATGATAAGAAGAGCAATCACAATTGTCGCGCTGTCGGCTGCAACGATGGCATTTGCCCATCAGGGTGTGAAAAACCCAGACGTGAAAGCCCGTATGGGTGCTATGAGCGAAATTGGTGGTCATATGAAAGTCATCGGTGAGATGGTGAAGGGTAAAAGGGCGTTTGATGCAAAAGCGGTTCAGGCTGCCGCAAATGCAATTTCTGACAAGGCGGCCCAATTGCCCGACCTTTTCAGCACTGAGGCCAGCGACCCCAAATCCGAAGCCAAACCGGCAATCTGGCAGAATTACGAGGACTTCGTGATGAAGGCCGGTGACCTGGAAATGGCTGCATGGGCTATCGTCCAAAGCCAGCCCGCGCGCAATGATCTGGGCGTTATCATGCGTTCACTGGGAAAAACTTGCCAAGCCTGTCATGAGGCTTACAGGAAATAGACACTGAGTTTAGTTGATGCCGTTTGCGCGTTGAATTTCGCGAATATAGGCGACAACTTTGGCAATGTCGTCTCGTGTTACACCATCAACCGGCGGCATATCACCAAAGGGCCAATGGTGCGCGGGTGAGCCCATGGCTGCAGCGCGCTGAAACGCTTCGTCACCATGGTGGCCGGGTTCGTAGATTGGGTGGATCAGTGGCGGCGCGACACCGTTTTGTCCCACCGCATTGGCTCCGTGACAGGTCGCGCAATTTGCATTGAAAACAGCCTTGCCTTCAATCGCCGTCTCGGAAAATTTTACAGGCAACTTGATTTCTGCAAGCGGTTCACGGGATGCCTGTTGGCTGGCCGTTTCGTCAATCCGTCGACTGTTAAAATAGTAAGCAGCGCTGCCGATTGTGATAACAAGAATGATCAGTATAGCCCTGCGGTTGAGTTTCACGGCTCTATGCTCCAGATTGTGCGGTATGATTTGCGAGAGGATAAGGTTTCCAGTGGCTGTAAGGTCAATGGCAAATTTGAGGGAAGGCGCGCACCTCTTCCCTTCCGTTCCAAATTCGTATATAGCCGCGCCAGCAGTGGGAAACTTCCCATCGCATTCATGGCCTTGGCTGGACGACATCCCGGCTTTGGCGACCCGAATAATCCTTACAAAGAAAGGAAGTCCGATGTCGATTACTGCAGAGCGTAAAGCTGCCCTCATCAAGGAATATGCAACGAAGGAAGGCGACACCGGTTCTCCGGAAGTACAGATCGCAATTCTGACCGAGCGTATTGTTAATCTCACCGAGCACTTCAAAGGTCACAAGAAGGATAACCATTCCCGTCGTGGTCTCTTGAAGCTGGTTTCGAGCCGTCGTTCGCTTCTTGCTTACCTCAAGAAGAAGGACGAGAGCCGTTACACCAAGATCATCGGTGCTCTGGGCATCCGCCGCTAATCAGATTTTCCGGCGACCTCAATGAGGCCGCCGGTTTTCGTTTCCTTCGATGGAAACAGTTAAGCCTGACGGGCCCGGGTGGGCCGGACCTGTCAAATGAAACCGGCCCGTCATGGGGCAGGATTGCAAGATGCTTTAACGCGGTCGAAGCCTCTCGTTGTCTTGCCCATGATACGCCAAGAATGAAGCATTTGAGCCGATGTGCGAGGGCACATGGGTCAGATGTCAGTTCAGATCAAGGACAAGAAATGTTCGATACACATAAGGTCGAAATCGAGTGGGCAGGTCGCCCGCTTATTCTCGAAACCGGCAAGGTTGCCCGTCAGGCTGACGGCTCTGTGCTTGCCACTTACGGTGAGACCATGGTTCTCGCCACTGTTGTTTCCGCCAAGTCTCCGAAGCCCGGTCAGGACTTCTTCCCGCTGACGGTCAACTATCAGGAAAAGACATACGCTGCCGGCAAGATCCCCGGTGGTTACTTCAAGCGCGAAGGCCGTCCGAGCGAAAACGAAACGCTGACATCGCGTCTCATTGACCGCCCGATCCGCCCGCTTTTCCCGGAAGGCTACAAGAACGACACGCAGGTCGTTATCACCGTTATCCAGCACGATCTGGAAAATAACCCTGACATCCTAGCCATGGTTGCCACATCCGCAGCGCTCACCCTTTCCGGCGTTCCCTTCATGGGCCCGATCGGCGGCGCGCGCGTTGGCTACATCAACGGCGAGTACGTTTTGAACCCGCATGTTGACGAAATGGAAGAGAGCGCTCTCGACCTCGTTGTTGCCGGTACAGGCGACGCTGTTCTGATGGTGGAATCCGAAGCCAAGGAACTGAACGAAGAAGTCATGCTCGGCGCTGTGATGTTCGGTCACGCTGGCTTCCAGCCGGTGATTGACGCGATCATCAAGCTTGCTGAAGTTGCTGCGAAAGAGCCGCGCGAATTCGAACCGGAAGACCATTCCGCTCTCGAAGAAGCCATGCTCAAGCTTGCAGAAGCTGAACTGCGCGACGCTTACAAGATCACTGAAAAGGCTGCCCGTTACGCAGCCGTTGACGCAGTGAAGGACAAGGTGAAAGCTCACTTCCTCCCCGAGGACGGTGAAGGCGAATACACAGCTGAAGAAATCGGCGCTGTGTTCAAGCACCTGCAGGCCAAGATTGTTCGCTGGAACATTCTCGACACCAAGTCCCGTATCGATGGTCGCGACCTCGAAACGGTTCGTCCGATTGTTTCCGAAGTTGGCCTTCTGCCGCGCACACACGGTTCTGCACTCTTCACCCGCGGTGAAACGCAGGCAATCGTTGTTGCTACCCTCGGCACTGGCGAAGATGAGCAGTATGTGGACAGCCTGACTGGCATGTACAAAGAAAACTTCATGCTGCACTACAACTTCCCGCCCTATTCGGTCGGTGAAACTGGCCGCATGGGTTCTCCGGGTCGTCGCGAAATCGGTCACGGCAAGCTTGCATGGCGCGCCATCCACCCGATGCTGCCGTCGTCTGACCAGTTCCCCTACACGCTGCGCGTTGTATCGGAAATCACCGAGTCCAACGGTTCGTCTTCTATGGCAACAGTTTGCGGCACATCGCTTGCTCTGATGGATGCTGGCGTTCCGCTCACCAAGCCGGTTGCCGGTATTGCCATGGGCCTGATCCTTGAAGGCGACCGCTTTGCGGTTCTCTCCGATATCCTCGGTGACGAAGATCACCTCGGCGACATGGACTTCAAGGTTGCCGGTACGAACGACGGTATCACCTCGCTGCAGATGGACATCAAGATTGCCGGTATCACCGAAGAAATCATGAAGGTTGCCCTGGCTCAGGCTCAGGGCGGTCGCAAGCACATCCTCGGCGAAATGGGCAAGGCGCTTTCTGAAAGCCGTGGCCAGCTGGGCGAATTCGCGCCGCGCATCGAAGTGATGAACATCCCGGTCGACAAGATCCGTGAAGTTATCGGTTCGGGCGGCAAGGTTATCCGCGAAATCGTTGAAAAGACCGGTGCAAAGGTCAATATCGACGACGACGGCACCATCAAGATCGCTTCTTCTTCCGCCAAGGAAATTGAAGCAGCTCAGAAGTGGATTCACTCCATCGTTGATGAGCCGGAAGTGGGCGTGATCTACGAAGGTACGGTTGTTAAGACTGCCGACTTCGGCGCATTCGTCAACTTCTTCGGCCCGCGTGACGGCCTCGTTCACATTTCCCAGCTGGCGCAGGAACGCGTTGCCAAGACCACCGATGTGGTCAAGGAAGGCGACAAGGTTTACGTCAAGCTCATGGGCTTTGATGAGCGCGGCAAGGTTCGCCTTTCCATGAAGGTTGTAAACCAGGAAACCGGCGAAGAAATTCCGCGTGAAGAAAAGAAGAAAGAAGACGCTGAATAAGTCTTCCGGCCTCGTTTGAGGCTCGCAATATACGAGAAGGCGCGGAATTTTCCGCGCCTTTTTGACATTTTTACTCAATGAGAAACCCGATGGCCAGAAACGCACTCAAAACCCTTTTTCATCCCTTCGATTCAGGCGAGGTGCCTATGCCGCAAGAAGGGCAGCGTTTTCTGTTTCTGGGGGCTGAAGCGGGCAACGCCATACCATCGGAATTTGCTGCTGATCTGACGGGCATTCAGCCTTTGCGCCCGCTTTATCTCGCGCTGGAGCGCTGGAACAAGCTGGCAGTCAAGCCTGAGCTGGCTGATGAGGATGTGGAGTTCGACGGGGCGCTTGTGCTGGTTGGAAAGCACAAGGGCGAGAACGAAAACTGGATTGCCGAAGCACTCGGGCGCACAAAGCCGGGCGCGCTGATTGTTGCCGCTGGTGGTAAGGAAGACGGTATACAAGCACTGCGCAAGCGCTTGTTGAAGTTGGGCGTTGAATGTTCGCATCTGCCAAAGTTTCACGGTCAGGCCTTGTGGTTTGCGCGGCCGGATGATGTTTCGGTTTTGCTCGATACGCTGCGGGCGGATTCTGTTCGCGTGATTGACCGCTTCACCGCATCAGCAGGCATGTTTTCTCACGATCGCGTTGATCCGGGCTCGCAGCTTTTGGCAGAACGTTTTCCCGAAGATTTTACAGGCAAGGTGGCGGATTTTGGGGCCGGGTGGGGCTATCTTTCGGTCATGCTTGGCGAGCGCTCGCCAAACTTGAAGAATATAGATCTTTACGAAGCCCATTACGGTGCGCTGGAAAGCGCCAAGCAGAACCTTGCCGAGAACTGCCCGGAAATTGAGGCGCGCTTTTTCTGGCACGACATTGCAGCAGAAGAGGTGAAGGTAAAATATGACCTTATCATCATGAATCCGCCTTTTCATGAGGCGCATGCCGCTGAGCCGGGACTGGGGCAGGCCTTTATCAAGCGTGCTGCATCATCGCTGGTCAATGGCGGTCGGTTGTTGCTGGTGGCTAATCGTGGCCTCCCTTACGAAGATGTTTTGGCGGCTCACTTCCGTTCTTGTGAAGAAATTTGCCGCAATGCGCGCTATAAGGTTTTGCAGGCACGACGATAGAAATTGGCGCAGTCGGGAAATCACCCTCGACTTCCGAAGATAGTAGGCTTAACATTAAGCGCCAAACCTATGGCGGCAGG
>JBNKQT010000329.1:0-6207 GCA_050297115.1 Ensifer sp.
GCGAGCCTTGGTGCCGCTTACCTCAAATCCGAATTTTCGATACAGACCGATGGCCGCCTGGTTCGATGAACGCACTTCCAATGTCAGCATCTGACCGCCACGGTCTTCGGCCAGACGCTGGCAAGCCTCCAGAATGGCGCACCCATATCCTCGGCCACGCGCGCCCTTGCTAACGGCAATGGAGTAGAGACGGACCTTCGTGCTGTTCCGGCGAAAAAGCAGGACAGCCGCCGCTTCCAGCCCGCCTTCATCACGCAAGGCAAGCACCACCTCTGACATCTTCAAAAACCGACGCCAGCTTCGCCGCGAAATACGATCCGGCTCCGGAAATTCCTTTTCCAGAGCAACAAGCTGATCGAGATCGCGCAAAGTGGCTTCAAAAACCGCCGGATCGCTGTCGCTTCTCACCGCCAAACGTCCCGACAAGGCGCGCAAGTATCAGCACTCGATAAATTCCGGTTTTTCATGGGACCCGCATAGTCAATGCAACAACCGTCGTGCGGGGATCGTCGTTCTGCGATGTTGCGAGAAAAAAAGATACTCTCTTTTTGCAAATACACAAGTGAATTTCACCACAGACTCAAACCGGGACTTTGCATAGACTTGCACAAGAAATGCTGGCTGATAGAGACCACTCAGGGTAATTTGACTGCTATCAAGAATATATGAAACATTTTCCAACCCGGAAATGGTGAATTTCGGAGAGAAAAATTGCAGAATTCTATTGAAAAATCAGGAGCTACCGGGGTTATGCAAACCTCACAGGTAACCATTCAGGTTGAGCGTTACCCGGCGACAGCACGTATATTGCACTGGATTATCGCCGTCCTGGTTCTCATCACATGGCCGCTTGGATTTGTTATACACTTCGTCAAAAATGATATTTCTCTGACCTTTTACATGCTGCACGAAGGTTTCGGCTTTCTCGTTCTGTGGCTGATGTTGCTGCGGGTGGGAAACAAGATCTTCACCCGTTCACCCGACTACATGGCCCCGAAAATCGAGAAAATTGCCGCCAATTCTGTTCATGGATTGCTCTATCTCTGTCTCGTTCTGATGCCAGTTAGCGGATTTCTGGCAACCAATGCACATGGCTTTCCACTGCAATGGTTCGGTCTGGTCGAGATCTGGAGCCCCATTGGCAAAACACCGGACATTGCATGGACGCTCTCTGGGATCCACATGTGGACCTCGTGGATTATCCTGGCGCTGTTTGTATTGCACATTGGCGCCGTAATTATGCACCATGTTATCAAACGAGACATCACGCTCTACAGAATTCTATAGAGAAAACCGGCACTCAGGGTGGCAATGCAAGCAATAGAAATGTGTGATGCGACGTGGCAGCGCCTTCTCGATCTGCGAGAGGGAACGTTTGGCCCGGTCGATACAGGTGACAGCGCCTATCAGGCCTATGCGCCAATTGCCGGTGCCAGGGGCCGTTTTGTGCTGGCGCAGGTTGGCCAATCGCTGGACGGACGCGTTGCAACCCCATCCGGCGATGCGCGTGACATCTCTGGCCCTGACGGACTTGCCCACCTGCACCGCTGTCGAGCTCTGCTTGACGCGGTAATTGTCGGCGTGAGCACCGTGTTGGCCGACGACCCGCAGCTTTCTGTACGGTTGGTGGAAGGCAAAAACCCCGTGCGCGTTGTCATTGATTGCCACGCAAAGCTCAACGGATCCGAAAGCCTTTTCCACGACCGCAGCGCGCCTGTCGTCGTGTTCCAGAGCGTGAAAGCAAACGGTCCTGAATTGCCTAACGCCGAGGTGATCCGTCTTCACCAGACCCAAGACGGGTTGGCTGTTGGCGACATTCTGGATGAACTTGCCGCTCGCGGCCTTGAACGTATTCTGGTGGAGGGTGGCGCGCGTACAATTGCGCGCTTTGTAAATGCCGGTCTCGTGGACAGGCTGCATGTGGCCATATCACCGATCATTATCGGCGCGGGACCAAGCGGCATCAGCCTGGCACCTGTTGAATTTTTGTCAGACGCCCACCGACCGGTCACCAATGTCTATAACCTTGGCAGCGACATTCTGTTTGATTGTGCTTTCAAAGCACAAGAGGCCTCACAGCGGCAAGGCCAGCAGATCGACATGGCCAACCTCGCATAGGCTTCCCTGGTCACCGATAGAGCGAAGCCGAAAGGCCAGCCAGCCTTCAATCTCTTCTTGGGGCAAATCCGCCATTTCCAGCAAGGGCTGGCGAAAGCCCTCAAGGAAAGCGCATTGCAAATCCGCCATGGTCATATCCATGCGCCAGGGGCTCGCGCGGGTTCCCACGCGGTAGTTTTGGCCTTGAAACAAGCCTTCAAGACGGGCCGCAGCATCGGGTCCGAGTGCCTGTCCGAAGCCCTTGTCCGTGCGCTGGTGTTTGTTGAAACTTGAAACCATGTGTGCATCCAGCGGATGCGAAATCGACCAGCTGACAACACCATCATAATTCAAGGCTGCATAAAGCCCACCGCGATGCGCCACAAGCCGCTGCACAAAATCACGACAAAATGCATCGGAGCAAAGATCAAAAAGCGCAGATGCCGTGAAAACAGAGGTGTTGGCAAACGGCAATGTATTGAGGTCGTTCAGGTCGGTCTGGCAGAACGCGGCATTTGCCTTGCCGGTCATTCGGCGTCTGGCTTCCTCCAGCAGCAAAGGGTCATTGTCGAAAAACAGCCAGCTAACCTGCCTGGGCACGCGCCCTTCAAGCGCCCGCCAGGTGGAACCCATACCGCAACCAATATCGCAGATTAAGGGCGCATCGCACGCTCCCAGAAATGCGGCGAGATACCCGAGCAGTTCGTCATCACGCGCCACATGGTCGACCGGCTCGCGAAGAGCAAGCCAGCCTTTGTCAAAACCGCTCATGAGACGCGCTCCAGAACATCGGAAACGATGCTGGCGGTCTCGTCCCAGCCGGGCAGCTTTTCACCGGCTTCCCTTGCCGCTTGCGCCATGCGGGCGTGCAGCCCCTTTTCCTCAAGCAACATCCTCAGCGCCATGGAAAACGCACCAACATCATCGACCGGCACCAAAAAACCGGCTGCGTCGGGAACAACATCCGGAATAGCTCCGGCCCGGCACGCCACAACGGGAACCCCTTGCGAAAGGGCTTCGGCAAAGACCATGCCGTAGCCCTCGTAGCGAGAGGCCAGCGCAAATATGTCAGCGGAGGCTAACAAATTGCGGGTATCATCCAACTCACCGGCCAGAAACACGCGGTCACCGAGACCAAGAGCGTTGACCTGATTTTCCAGTGCGGTTGCCGTCGCCGGATCGAGGTTTTTGCTGCCCGCAATCGTCGCTTTCCACGGTAGGCTTTCAACACGCTTGAGCGCATCAATCAACACATCATGGGCCTTGCGTGGAATGAGCGTGCCAATGGAAACGATATGTGGCGGCTTGCCATTACAAGGAGAGACGGCAGCGCGATCTGTACCCGGCAGGGCAACGGTAAGCCCGGTCTTTGGAACTGCAAAATTTTCAACGAGTTCTCGCGCAGTACCCGGCGACGTTACAACGACATGTGCCGCATGCGACAGAGCTCGTTTTTCGCTCGCCCGCAGCGTGTTTTGTAATGTCACATCAAGCCCGGTTTCAAGCGCCAGCGGGTGATGAACCAGAGCGACGATGCGCAAGCGATTTCTTTCGCGTTCTGCCCATTCATTCAAAACGCCAAAGGCCAAACCGTCAATAACAAGCAAGGTGCCATCCGGCAAACTGCTCAGGCGTGTTTCAGCGTCGGATTTCTGCGCCTTTGAGGGCAAGGGAAAACCATCCCCCAGAGGCAGTAAATTGGCGGTCCAGCCGATATCACGCAACCCCGAAACGACCTTGCGATCATAACCGTAACCGCCCGTTTTGAGGTTCAGATCACCCGGATATGCAAAGGTCAGCTCACCTTTCAAAGCTCGGCCTCATACCAACCACATGCGGCGTGCGATTCGTGAAGTGTTACTCTGATCTTGCAAATGCGGTGGCTGCCGGGACCAAGTTTCTTGTCGGCAACGGCAGCCGAAAGCGCATCAAAGATATGCTTTGCGATGACTTCGGTTGTTGAAACCTTGCCTTTGAAGGCATCGATCTCATCAAGGTTTTGGTAGTTCAGCGGCTTGAGGACCTCACCCAGAACCGTCGTTGCAGCACCAATATCAACAGCAAGACCATCCTCATCCACATCGCGCGTGAAAAAAGCGGCATCGACAACAAAGGTTGCACCGTGCATGCCTTGTGCCGGGCCAAAAACAGGGCGGGGCAGGCTATGAGCAATCATGATGTGGTCGCGAACTTCTACTGCAAACATGTTTGGCTTTCTTTTCTTAATAACAAATGCGGTGGCAAAGGGTCTCGGGGTTAGCGATAATGGCCGGATATTCCTCGGCAAGATCAGCAAACGGGGTTTCACCGGAAATAAGGAAATCAAGGCACTCATCTTGCAAGAGATCCAACGCCTTGGCCAGCCTGCGCGCAAAATCCCATCGCGCCCGCCGGGAGGCAGGAATAGAGCCAACCTGCGAGCTGATGATTGAGAGCCGTTTGGAATGAAAGGCCCCGCCAAGCGGAATAGCCGCATGACCTGCACCATACCAGCTCGCTTCAACAATACGGGCTTCCTGACCGGCATGATCGAGGGCATCGCCAAGCGCATCGCCCGAGGCAGATGCATTGATGAGAACATCAAACAGACCGCCAAGGTGACCGGCTTCGGCAAAGTCGAGCCCAAGCCTTTGCGCAAGCGCCCGGCGCGCCGCATTACGGTCGACCAGCACGACCTCCGTACCAACAATGCGCGATGCGATAAACGCGCTGAGCGCGCCAACTACACCCGCGCCGAAAACCGCAACGCGGTCTCCCGGCAACACATTGGCGTCCCAGATAATATTGAGCGCAGTTTCCATATTGGCTGCCAGGACGGCGCGCGAAGGTGGCAAATTGTCAGGCAACGGGGTGACCATGGCGCTCTCGACCACAAACCGGCTCTGGTGGGGATGTAAACAAAAGACCATCCGCCCCTTCAGACCCTCAGGCCCCTCTTCCACATATCCGACCGCGCAATAGCCGTATTTAACCGGGAACATAAAATCGCCCGCCATATGTGGCCCGCGCATGCGCTCCTGCTCGCTCCGTGGCACACGACCATGGAAAACGAGCGATTCAGTGCCGCGGCTGATACCACTGTATTGGGCGCGAACGAGAACCTCGCCAGACCTAGGCGGCGACAAGATTTCTTCGCGCAGCACGCATTGGCCAGCTTCAGGAAACCACAGAGCCTGTGTCACTTTCTTCACACTTCGCAATTGCGCGTCACTCAAGGTTCCATCCCTAGCAAATCATTTCCACCCTTGCTGTGATAACGATCACCACCTGCACTCCACTGCGATGCTACGGAAAAGGCGGCAAAATTGAGATCGGTTGTGGCATATACTCACAAAAAAGCCCAAATGACGAATTTCAATTTACTCCACACCAAAAGCAAACGATAAATAAGCTTGAACTTGCCAGAAAGAGGGCAAAGACCACAAAAATGCAATTTATGGAAAAGATCGCAATGAGGTTTGCGCAACCAAATGCAGCGGCTGGAAATTGGGCTGCGGGGCGTGAGCTAAGGGCCAACGCGCTTGCCGTTTTGGGGACGATCTTTCTGTTTTCAATCGCTGCGCACCATCTCATGCGCGATACCCTGGGATCGGGCGCAAACGCGGTCGCACTTTCAGCCGTTATGTTGTTTGCGATGTTCGCATTCGCATTACCGGGCTTGAAAGATCATCCGCACAAGCGCTTTGGCCTTGCAAATGGTGTTACGGCATTGCGCGCAGCAATCACGAGCATAGTGGCCGCAACCGTGTTTCTTGCGGAAAACCTGCATGCTGCGGAAGCCGCGATCTGGACCTTGACGGCCCTGGTGCTTGGCGCTTTGGCGCTTGACGGTGTGGATGGATTTTTCGCCCGGCGTCTGCGGCAAGCCTCGGCCTTCGGTGCACGCTTTGACATGGAAGTCGACGCATTTTTGATCCTCATACTTTCCATTGCAGGTGTTGCCCTGGGCAAGGCAGGTTTGTGGATGCTGCTGATTGGGCTGATGCGTTATGGCTTCGTGCTCACGCAATATTTCGTGCCCAGGCTGAAGAAAGACCTGCCGCCATCATTCCGACGAAAACTGGTTTGCGTTGTGCAGGTCGCAGCACTCTGCTTTATCCTCACGCCCAT
>JBNKQT010000330.1:0-6984 GCA_050297115.1 Ensifer sp.
TGTGCTCTTCCGATCTTGGGTGCGGGTATTGCTCTTTTGGTGGGCGTTTCAGCAGCCGGTATCAACCTTTCCTCGCTTGCACTCGTTGCCGGTGCTCTTTCGCTGGGTATTGGTTTCGGGTTGCAGAACATCGTGTCCAACTTTGTATCCGGCTTGATTTTGCTGGTTGAGAGGCCGTTCAAGGTGGGCGACTGGATTGTGACGGGAAGTACCGAAGGCATTGTGAAACATATTTCTGTGCGTGCCACCGAAATCGAGACGTTCCAGCACCAGTCGATCATTGTTCCCAACTCCGACCTCATCAACGCATCGCTTGCCAACTGGACGCATCGCAACAAACTCGGTCGCACCGAGGTTGCGATTGGTGTCAGCTATGATGCTGATCCGCAGCGCGTGTTTGATCTGTTGCTGGAAATCGGCAACGAGCATCCCAAGGCGCTGAAAAACCCAGAACCATCTGTGGAATTTGTTGGCTTTGGGGATTCTTCAATTGATTTCAGCTTGCGCATCTATCTGGCCAACGTGCTTGATGCATTCGACGCGCGTAACGATTTGCGGCTGGCAATTGCTGCCCGTTTGAAGGCTGAAGGTATCGAAATTCCCTTCCCGCAGCGCGATATCAACATTCGTGTCCAGGAACTTGAAAAGCTGCAGGCGGCAGCCCCAGCAAAAAAGCCAACTCGGAAACGTCCAACCAAGCCGGTGCGTGACGACATGGGTGGGCTTGGTGATGATGTGGAGGATGGCGACGGCGAGGGCGGTGGTGGTGGAGATCGCTAATCGTTGGTTCTTGGTATAAATTCCGATGGATAGTGGCTTTAAGCTGAATACTTTCAGATTTTTATCATGAAATAGTATTATCAGGCCGGCGTCACTGATATCCGCTGATGTGTCTTGAATTAATATCGAATTTTAACGAAGTCTCAATGAGGTTCGCCTAAGTAAAACGAAGTGAAATTGTTTTATCCAGGTGGGTCATGAATTTTCTAGGTATGTCCGGAATGCAATATTCCGGTGAATCTCTCGGTAACGTGAGGGTTGTTCTCGGGGAAGACTCGAACGTTTTTACCAAGATGATCGCGCAGAACTTCAAGGAAAATTTGGGCGTCGACGTTGAGATCTGTCGAAATTTTGAAGAGCTTCAGGCCGCCTATGAATTAAATGACGAGCCGATCACGCTGGCAATTACCAATATCAATCTGCCCGGTGCCGAAAATGGCGAAGCGCTGAACTATCTCGTTGATCTCAGCGTTCCGATTATCGTCTTTACGGGAACATTGAAGGAAGAGGCGCGTGAAGGCCTGCTGGCCAAGGAAATCGTCGACTACATCATCAAGGACAATGTCTTTGCGGTCGATATGCTGGCTGAATCTGCTTGCCGTTTTCTGACCAATCAGCGCCACCATGTGTTGATTGTTGACGACAGTCCCACGGCAAGAGCGCTGCTGACGACACGGCTGAAGCGCTTTAACTTTCGCACAAGTGTTGCTGAAAGCGGCGCACAGGCAATCGATATCCTCAAAGCCAATCCGGATATCGGTCTGGTTATTACAGACTATAACATGCCCGATGTTGATGGTTTTGAATTGACCCGGCGCATTCGAGCTGTTCGTGGTTCACATGAACTGCGTGTTATCGGGGTGTCTTCATCGGATAACCGGCATCTCTCGGCGCGCTTTTTGAAAGCTGGCGGCAACGACTTTATGCTGCGCCCTTTCATTGATGAGGAGTTTTATTGCCGAGTGAACCAGAACCTGGATACGCTCGTTCAGATCAATGAAGCCTACCAGCGCATGAGAGGCAAGATGAAGCGCAGTGCTTGAGGTCAACTGTGCATTGTTTTGCTGCCGATATTTGATGGCGTGAACCTGTTTCACGCCATTCGTTTAAGCCAAATTTAAACATTTTTTTCTACAAAAAATGTGTTTTTCGGGGGCGTGTGGTAGTTCAGATGGCAACAGTTGCAGTCAGGCAGCAACTTCGGGTGCGCAAGCCCGGAAACAGCACCAAGGTGCTGTTGGTTGAAGACTCCCGCATGTTTACCGTTGCACTTTCCAAACAGATTACTTCATCGACCGGGGCTGACGTTTACTGCTGCTCAACGCTGGCTGAAATGGCCTCGGCGCTTGAAGGGGGCGAGGCCGGTTTTGCTGTTGTTGTTGCCGACCTCAATCTCGAGGACAGCCCTGAATCGGAGGTTCTGGACCTCGTTGCGCAGTGTGGTTTGCCTACCATCGTCTTTACCGGCAATTTTGCGCTCGAAGATGGCGATATTCCCAGGCGGGCGAATATCGTCGACTTTATCTTGAAAGATAGCCCGAGCGTCTTTGATGATGTTGTGTCTTCCGTGAAGAGCCTTCTCAACAATGACGAGATACGTGTGTTGGTGGCTGGCGGTGAAATTGCCATGCGGAACCTTGCGCGGGGACTTCTTCGGGGTCGTCGTTTCCTGGTGGCTGAGGCTGATTGTGGTAAGGACGCCTTGGCACAGCTGGTGGATTTGCCGGATATCGGTTTGGTCATCGTTGATCACAACCTTCCAGATATGTCCGGTGAGGCGCTCGTCCGCGCTATTCGGCGCGATTTCAACAAAGAGCGGATTCGCATTGTCGGGACTGCTGTTGGAGGTAGTACAAGCTCTTCGCTCGGGTCATTTCGGCGCGCTGGCGCGGACGACTTTGTTGTGCAGCCGTTTTTTGAAGACGAATTCAATCAGCGTGTTGCCGGTAACGTGGATACGTTAACCCGGTTCCGTAAGCTCCAGGCAATCGCCAGCCGGGACTTTTTGACTAATATGTATAATCGGCGACACTTCTTTGAGCGTGGCCCGGTGCTTGTCAGGCACAGTCTGGAACTGAATGAGCCGGTCTGTGCTGCGATTATGGATATCGATCATTTCAAGAAATTCAACGACACTTACGGGCATGAAACCGGTGATGTGGTTTTGAAGGCCGTGGCGCGCAAGATACGCGAAATTGTTGGTGATGAGTATCATCTATCGGCTCGTCTGGGTGGCGAAGAGTTCGCGATGTTGTTCCGCAATATGGACCTGGAAAACGCTACGGTCTTTTGTGATCGCTTGAGGCAGGAAGTGGCGGATACGCGCGTTGTTGCGGACGAAGAGGAGCTGTCTGTGACGATCTCAATCGGATTGGCCGAGATCACCGAAATTGAGACTTTTGACAACTACCTGCACGCGGCAGATCAGTATCTCTATATGGCCAAAAACTCCGGCCGAAATTGCGTCTTTTCAGACTATTCGATTGTTCAGATGTTTTCCGACCGCAGCGCTTGAGCCCCTCGACTATCAGTTCGCTTCGGGATCAGCCGCTGGTTCTTTAACGGCCGGTTTCTTACGGTCAGCGCGCTCCTGCTGGGGAGAGCGGTTGTAGACCTCCCTGTAGCACTTGGAAAAGTGCGAGGCTGAGACGAAACCACAGGCAACTGCCACTTCAACAACTGGCAAGGTGGATTGTGCAAGCAGATGCCGCGCACGATCAAGCCGGATTTCAAGATAGTAGCGGGCTGGTGAACGGCCCATTTCCTGCCGGAAAAGCCTTTCGATTTGTCGTCTTGAAAGTCCCGCATAGCTGGCGATTTCCAGGAGCGACAGAGGCTCGGCCAAATTGGCTTCCATCAGCTCAATAATTGAGAGGACCTTGCTGTTTTGAACGCCCAGGCGCGCGCGCAGCGGCAGGCGCTGTCGATCACTTTTGTTGCGCACACGGTCGGTAAGGGCCTGTTCGCAGATACGGTTGACGAGCGATTCGCCGAAATCCTGATCGAGAATGTGCAGGATCATATCAAGCGAAGCGGTGCCACCGGCGCAGGTATAGATGTTGCGGTCAACCTCGTAGAGTTCCGCGTAAACTTCAGCTTGAGGGTATTTCTCCTGAAAGCCGGGCAGGTTCTCCCAGTGGATTGTGCAGCGTTTTCCGTTCAGCAGGCCAGCTTGAGCAAGCACATAGGCGCCCGTGCACATGCTGCCAACTTTCACATTGCGGTTGTAGGCTTCGCGCAGCCAGGCGTAGAGCGTCTTGTTGGAATATTGCTCTACCTCGGTGCCGGAGCAGACCAGCACGAAATCAGGTCGCTTTTCGCCGGTCAGGTGACGGCGCTCATCGGCAAGAGAACTGTCTGCTGCAATTTCCAATCCGCTGGAAGAGGCGACAGGTTCGCCATCAGACGACGCTATGCGCCATGAATAGGCTTCGTAACCCAACATGCGATTTGCCATGCGCAATGCGTCGAGTGCACCTGCAAAAGGCAAAATCGTAAACTTGGGTACCAGAAAAAAGACGAACGTACGTTTCGGCGTTGACGTTTGTTTCATTTGCGAAACCCGCTGCTCCGCTGGATGTTGTTTTACAATAGGGTTCCGGCACTTCTTATGTCGCCTTTAGACTTCTCATCGTAACGACAATAGTACAGAATTTTGCACAGATGACGATGCATAAGTCCGTTGTCAATGAATATTTTGCATTGTGGTACGCGGGGCGGCTTTTTTGTACGCTACCCCGCATATGTTTTTCTGAATGAAAATGCGCGCAAGAGTGGAACCGATATGCCTCGCATTAGCGGCAGTAGCGGTCAGGATAGCCGATATCCTTGAGCTGCCATGCGTCGAGTTCAGAGATCGCCCGGGTGGTTCTGCTTTTGCGCATAGCCGCCTGGATATTGCGGGCGATCAGGAATGCTCGTGCGAAAGGTTCAGCGAAAATACTATGTTCATCCGCAATAGTCGGGCAATTCCCGGCGACCTTGCAGCGTGCAATTCTGGTCATTTTGGATTCTCCCTTTTGCGGTCGTTGGCAAGCGGTGCGGCGTTGAAAATTGCCTCTGCAAAGAGGCCCAGCCAAGGCTTGTGTGGTGAAGAACGAGGTCGTGGATAGTCGTCGTGATAGACGGTGTGCATGAGTTTCTCCTTTTCACAAAGCGACGGTCCGGATCGTCATGCGTAAAGGATCGGGGGAAATGCAACTTCAATCAAACGAAATGATTTAATGTTTCTTGTCAAAAAAATTGAACTGAATGCTTGACGCTCTGGAAAATCGAGTATTCAATGAAATTAAATCATAAGAACGAATCCATCAATTTTGTTTAAGGAAAGGCTGCCAATGTCAATATCCTCCCGACTTCCGGTATTGGATCTGGATGTTTTGAAGACGTTTACAGCGATTGCTGACAGCGGAAATTTCTCGACCGCTGCCGAAAAGGTGCTTCGTACGCCCTCGGCCGTTTCCATGCAGATCAAGAAGCTGGAAGAGATTTTGGGTGTTACTCTGTTCAAGAGGGATGCTCGCGCTGTAACTTTGACCCATCACGGCGAAATACTTCTTTCCTACGCACGGCGAATGCTTGCCTTGAATAGTGAAGTTGTATCGCAGTTTGTTCAGCCGGAAATGGCGGGTGTTGTGCGCCTCGGTGCGCCTGATGACATTGGTGGTATTGTTTTGCCGGAGGTTTTGAAGCGCTTCAGCGAGGCGTTTCCCTCTGTCATGGTCAATGTCATGGTGGATGGCTCACAAAATTTACGCAAGGCCGTGGCTGACGGCATGCTGGACCTTACAATTTTCAATTGTAATGCATTTCCCATCGGTCCCGGAGAAGAAGTTCTCTTTCGTGATCGTGTGATCTGGGCTGGCAAGAAATGTGGTACGGCCCATTTGCGGAAACCGCTGCCAATATCCGTTTGGGAAACGCACTGCATATGGCGGACCAGCGCTTTGGCTGCGCTTGAGAAGAGTGGTTTGGACTTCCGTATTTCCTACCAAAGTGGCAGCCACCTGGCTCAGCGTGCCGCTATTCACGCCGATTTGGCGATTGCACCCATCGGGCCACTATTGCTTGAAGACGACATGGTCGAGCTTGGGCCTGAATCGGGTTTGCCGGAGATTGGCGAGTATGAGGTGGGGCTGGCTGTCTCGCGCCAGTGCAGCGAGCCGGTAAAAGCGGTTGCCGATTTCGTCCGCAATGCCATTATCGGCTTGGGGAATCGCACCGAGATTGCGGCATAACGAGGCACGATAATTTATGAAACTTGAAGACTTTCCGCAGCGCAGCTTCGACAAGCTGCGTTATGGCGACACTGACCGTCAGGGCCACGTGAACAATGCCTGTTTCATGACATTTCTGGAAACAGGGCGAACTGGTGTGCTGCATGCCAAAGACAACAAGAAAGCTGACGAGGGCTGCTCTTTTGTGGTTGCCAGCGTAACCATCGACTTTCGCGCGGAAATGCATTGGCCGGGCAATGTCGATATTGGTTCACGCGTTGTCAAAATCGGCAATTCATCTGTAACCTTTGAGCAGGCGCTTTTTCAGGATGGTAAGCTCACGGCCACATCCCACTCAGTGCTTGTTCAGATGAATGACGAAACGCGAAAGCCGCAGCCCCTTTCGGAGGCCGCGAAAGCGCGGTTTGGGATTCGTAGCATCGTGCGAGGATTTTGACGCCCGCGGTGGCCATGCCAGCCCCACCCGACGGGGCGGGCGGTCTTGCAAGCCTGCGTCGCCCACAAATTCTCACCGCCGCCCACGGCTGCGCCTGCGGTTTTCGCCTAGCAGGCTTGCAAAAGCGCTCCGGTCAGATGGGTTCTAATCATTGGTCCTTGGTGTTAGGTCGCTGGTTGAGCCTTACCGTTGCCTGCGGCGGCGTCTGCCGCCTGTATCGGCACTGGCATCAGCAAGCACCTTGCGTTCGGGCAGGGTGACCACTTTTTGCAGTTCCGGGAAACTGTCAACCTTGTTCGGCATGGCCATCGCGTAGACGAAATGTTCCTGGAATTTCGGTTCCAGGGCCGTTTCGATCTTCTCGATATTCTGCACTGTGTCTTCAATTTCGCGGCGATAGTCACGGTTCAGAAGGCACATGCGCGCGCCGGTGCCCGCCGCGTTGCCAACAGCCTGTACCTTGTCGAGATCGCAATCAGGGATAAGGCCCAGCACCATTGCATACATGGGGTCAATAAACGTGCCAAAGGC
>JBNKQT010000331.1:0-4345 GCA_050297115.1 Ensifer sp.
TACTTCAAGTGGCCTGGAACGCCGGTCGATTAAGTCTTTATTCACCATAAATCCATAATGTCGGCGGGTATTCGTTTGTATTTAGTTTGTGCGGTGAGTTGACCGATGCAGGTGTCACGTTATCTGGAGAAATTGTCGGCCGACCCCTATGTGCTTGCCGCATCGCTGCTCATCAACCTTTTTTCGCTCGCTGTTCCACTCCTGATGTTGCAGATTTATGATCGGATTATTCCGCGCCATGGTGTTGAAACGCTCGCCATATTGGCAATTGGCACATCGGTGGCCATTCTTGTTGAAATGATCATACGTGGCGCTCGCACCCGCCTGATGACGCTAGCTGGCGACGTCTTTGAACGACAGGTCCAAATCGGCCTGTTTGAACGGCTGCTGAAAGCGGATTTGAACACAATTGAGGCTGAATCTGCCGGCACCTACATTGACCGCATAACCAGTATTGATCGTGTGCGGGAGTTTCGTCACGGCGAGGCGGCGATGGTGGTGCTGGATATCCCCTTCATCGCGCTTTTTCTGGTTGCGGCCTTCGCGATCTCGCCGGTTCTGGCCGTTGTCATTATTGCCATTCTGGTGGTTTCCATCGTCGCAAACCGGCTTACGCGTGATGGCCTGACCGAGCTTTCATCACAAAAGAAAGAACTCGACAGTCGCCGGTTCTCGTTCCTGCTGGAAGTGCTTGATGGCATAGAGGTAATCAAAAGCCTCAATCTGGAAGGCTTCATGGAACGTCGCTACGAGCGGCTCATGGGGTCCACCGCAGCATTGGGCGCGCGGACCACTGCGCGTAGCAGTTTTGCCCAATATGTTGCCGGTGTGTTGGGTCAGCTGACCCCCTTTTTCGTGGCGGCTGCGGGGTCGGTTCTCGTCATCAACCAATCGATCACCATTGGTGCACTGGCAGCTGTCATCTTGCTGGCGACCCGTATTGTTCAACCGCTTCTGCGCCTTGAGGCTCTGCGTTCCGGCGATCAGGACGCTATGCGTGCTGAGGCCGAAATCTCAAAAATTTTGAATGTTCCGCTTCGCGCCGAGGGTGAAAAGCACTGTGAGAACATTGAGACGCTCGAATTGGTTGGGGTGAAACTACACCCTCACGATCGTGCCAAACCCCTGTTTGAAAATCTGGATATGAGCATCAAACGTGGAGAGTTTATTGCTCTTGAAGGAAGCGTTGGTTCGGGTCGTTCCACCCTGATGTGGCTGTTGATGGGTTTCATCAAGCCGGATGAGGGGCAAATTCGGGTCAATGGGGAACCTTCCACCAATTTTACCTCTGCGTCGTTGCGCCATCGTATTGCTTATCTTTCGCCGGAACCGAAGCTTCTGGAAGGCACGGTTCTGGAGAATATGACGCGTTTCCAGCCAGAGCTTTATCTTGATGAGGCGATCGAGATTTCTGCGTCACTGGGCCTCATGACCTATTTTGCTCATCATCAGGAAGGCCTGACGACCAAGGTTGGTCACGGTCTTGATGCAGGGCTTCCCACATCGGTAACGGAACGTATTCCGCTGGTAGGCGCTCTGGTTGGTCAGCCTGATATCGTGCTTTTTGATCAGGCCAATGCCAACCTGGATATGGTGGGCGACCAAAAGCTGAAAGACTACATTGCAGGCCTTAAGGGCCGTGCCGCTGTGGTGATGATTACCCAGCGACCATCCTATCTTTCAATGGCCGATCGGACCCTGCGCATCGTTGATGGCGCACTTGTGGACGTGACGGAAGAAAAGAAAGCAAAAGATGCACCTCCAGCCAAACAGCCGGAGATGGCGTCATGAGCGAAACACAGGTCATGAACGCTCCAGCAGCTGAAAAGGTGCAAGCCAACGGTGCCCGCGATTTGCAGGAGAAGCTCGGTGCGAAATTCGGTGCGTGGGTATCGCCCTCAGGCCAGCAAAAGCTGGGCTTTGAAGAGCTGAAAGCGCGTTTTGCGTCCGGGAAGTTTGGCGGCCTGCCGATGACTGGCGACGCGCCGATGGCTGTAATTGCCATTCTGGAAGCCTTTAACTGGGATATCTCGATTGCGCATTTTGCGCGCGCCGTGCCGCACTTCCCGCCGCAATTTACGATCGTTGAAACACAGGAAACGCTTGCCCGGCTGGGCTATGAAAGCACAGTGCGCCGGGTGCCACTCAATCATGTGTCGCCGTTCAACCTGCCAGCCATTCTCGTAGATGGGGAACAGCTTTCGATACTCAAGCTGTCAAAGGATGGCGCGATCACAGCCAGTGACCCCGATACAGGTGTTGCGCGTGATGTTGATGCACGCAAAAACTATACCGTTGTTTCCTTCGCCGAGCAGGAAACGCAGCGTGCCGCTGGAGAAGGTGAGAGCTGGCTTCGAAACACTCTTGGGCGTTTCACAACCGAGACTGCCCAGCTTCTCTGGCTGACCGGGATCATCAACTCCTCCGTTTTGGCCTTGTCCTTTGCGGTGATGAACGTTTTCGACAAGGTGATCCCCGCAGGCGCGATTGATACGCTCCTGGGTATCGGTGTGGGCGTTATGCTTTTTGCAGGGTTGGAACTCTATTTCCGCTACATCAAGTCGCGCATGATCGGGCGGGTTTCCGGGCGTATTGAATATCTCCTGGGAACAGCCATCTTTTCCAAACTGATATCCCTTTCAGTGCCCATGCTCGCCAACACGCCGATTGGTGATCAAATCAGTCGCCTGCGCCAGTTTGAGACGTTGCGCGATCTCTATTCCGGCCCATTCGTGGCGATCGTGATTGAAATTCCGTTCATCGTTCTATTCATCTTTTTCCTCTTCATGATTGGCGGTGTATTGGGCCTGGTGCCTGTTGTGCTGGCCATTTTCTATACCGTCACCGGCCTGTTGCTGGTGGGGCCGGTGCGCAGGCAAGCACAGACCGCCTCGCGCCTGAAGCGCGAGCACTATCAGTCAACGCTCGAAACCGTCTCCAATCTGCGCCACATCCACGCCATGGGCTGTGAAGATGTGTGGCTGGAGCGCTTGCAGCACAAGATCATCAAAACGGCCAATGCCAAGCGTCGGTCCAATCTTGCCCAACGTTTTTTGGGGCGGGTCGCATCTGCCGGTGTGCCGGTTGCAGGCGCTGCCACCGCCGTTCTGGGCGCGCTCAAAGTGATGGATGGTGAACTCACTACCGGCGCGCTGATCGGCTCCATGATTCTTATGTGGCGTGTACTGGCACCTATCCAGCAGCTTTTTGTTACAATGACTCATGTGAGCGACATGGCGCAGACGGCGACCCATATCGACCGCATGATGAAATTGCCGTCTGTCAAACCTTCCGGGGATTACAAGGTTAGCCGGACATTTGAAGGTCGGATAGAATTTCACCGCGTGAGCTTTCGCTACCACAATTCACCCTTCATGACCTTGCAGGGCCTGGAATTTGCCATCAAACCGGGTGAGTTCATCGCCGTCGAGGGGGCTTCGGGAGCGGGTAAGACGACTATTCTGCGCCTGCTTCTCGACCTCCAGCGACCACAGGCCGGCAATATTATGATTGACGGTGCGAACATCCGTCAGATTCCGGATACGGAATTGCGCTCGTCTATCGGCTATGTGCCGCAAAAGCCGAGTATTTTCCACGGTACGATTGCACAGAACATGCGTTTTGTGGCGCCTGGTGCGACGGATGAAGATATTGAGGAAGTTTGTGCCGAGCTTGGTCTCAAGGACGTAATCGCGCAGATGCCCAAGGGCGTAAATACCGTGCTCGACCATGTGCGCCAGGAGCATTTGCCAGGTGGTTTCAAGCAGGCCCTTTCCATTGCGCAGGCATTGCTGGGTAATCCCAGGATTTTGTTGCTGGACGAACCTGCAAAGTCGCTGGACTATGCGCTTGATGCGGCCTTCTTGAGGGCGATCGATCGGCGCAGAGGAAAAATGACTATGATTATGGTCAGCCACCGGCCAAGCCATATCCGCCTTGCCGACCGGGTGCTAACGCTGGACCGCGGGCAGGCCGTTTCCTTTGAACCACCCGAGAAGAGGGGCGCGGCATGAATGCAATCCTGACCTCTCTGCGCTCATTTGTTCGCCGGGATCTGAGCCCTGCGGATGAGCTGCTTTCGGCCTCTGGCGCTTCGCTGTCGGCGGGTCCGCTGATTGACGAATATCACGATATCCGTGTGAACCGCTCAATCATCTCGGTTGGATTTGCCGGCTTCATGGCATTTCTCCTCATCATTTCACTTACTCCGGTTCACGAGATCGCCACTGGAGCGGGCGAAGTTCTGCCTGCCGGTTTTGTGCAGGCAGTTGAACATCTGGAAGGTGGGCGTGTTGAAAAAATCTACGCCAGTGAGGGCGATTATGTGCACGCGGGCGATCCGATC
>JBNKQT010000332.1:0-4180 GCA_050297115.1 Ensifer sp.
GATGAAGCGAATCAACTCGCAAGTCTGTTTTGAGACGGTGTCATGCCAAACCGCCCATCAGCAGACGCACGGCCCGATATCGTATCACTCGTCTTGAAGCCACGAAGGGCGGCGGCCATTTTTTCCACCTCCTCGGTCAAACGACGTGTCTGACTGCTGGATTCTTCAGCCATATGCGCATTCCGCTGTGTTGCAGAATCCATGTTGGCAACCGCTTGGCTGATCTCGCTCAAGCCGCCTGACTGTTCAGATGTCGCAGTGGAAATCTCCCGTATAAGCGACGTCAGGTCGGTGACCTTGTCGACGATCTCGTCCAGTGACTGACCGGACCGATTGACAAGCTCAACCCCGGTCGCAACTTGCGTAGAGCTGGTGGAGATAATGGTCTTGACCTCGCGGGCAGCATCAGCACTGCGCTGTGCCAGTTCACGAACCTCTTGAGCAACGACTGCAAAACCGCGTCCCGCCTCGCCTGCACGCGCAGCCTCTACACCTGCATTCAGCGCCAGAAGGTTGGTTTGGAAAGCAATTTCGTCAATCACACCGATAATCTTGGAAATATCATCCGATGATTTTTCGATAGCGCCCATAGCCTGTACCGCGTCTGTGACCACCGTGCCTGAGGTTTTCGCAACATTCAGTGCTTCATTGGCTGTCGTGGTCGCAGAATTCGCCCGTGCAGCGGTGTGGCGAATACTGTCAGACAGCTCTGTCAAAGCGGCAGAGCTTTCCTCCACGCTGGCGGCCTGCTGCTCGCTGCGCTGGGAAAGTTCATCCGATGCATTCGAAATCTCGCCTGCAGCACGGAGAATTTCTTCCGCAGACACACGCACGGCGCCAATTGCCTTGCGCAAGGCCTCGGAACTGTCATTGAAGTAGTACGACATTTCCTTGAAGTTCTCAGGAAGGTCGTCTGTCATGCGCGTCTCGAGATCGCGATTTGCCAGCGCCTCAAGCGCACGTCTCAATTCCTCGAGCGCCTGTGACTGCTCAGCCTGAACACGTTCACGTTCTGCCTGCGCCTTCTGCCGCTCTTCCTCAAGCCTCTGCAAATAGACCGAAATTGAATAATCCATATCCAAAAGCGCGGCCTTGACCAGAGTACCGATATCCTTGGCCAGTTCCCCTGACCCGCCCCGGGAAAAACGCGACGGCCAGCGCTTGTCAATAAGACGGGTGATCAACTGCTCCATAAGAACAGCATAACCGCCAATATACCAGTTTGGCTCGAGCCCAATACGCGCATGCGCATTGCCAACAGCGGTAACACCCCTGACATACTCCTCGTCAAGATGCCCTGCCGTCAACTTCGCCCAATGCTGCATTTGCGCGTTCTTGGCAGCCGCCATGTGATCGGCTCCTGAGAAGAAAGAAGCCAAATGCGGCACAGAAGACACAACAGCATAGAATTGATCGAGCGAGGGACTCAGCACCTCATTCACATCATCCCGCATTTCTGAAAGCCGTTTCAGTGCAGAAGCATCCAAATCAATAAATTTGAGCCGCTCTTCAAGCGACACATCGTCTTTTTGACCACCCATTAGATCCGCCTTTCTGAACGGTTCACCCAGTATCGACCATAATGTGGGATGGTTACCAATTTCCAAAGATTCAATATTTGAATCGGTCTCTCAAAAACGAATTGAACACAAAGTAATCATTTGCTCGAACAGCAGCGACAGCGCCAACATTGATGCCCTGCAATTTCAAATCTGATAGCCTGTCGGTATGAACACAGAATCGATTCTCGACAACGCGCTTCTCACCACTGCATATGGCACCCTGACCATGGGCCATGGACTGCTCGTGTTTGTCGGCCTTATTGGTCTTGTATTCCTTCTTTATCTGAGGCACCGCGCGCGCTCCCAAGCTGATGCCAAGGCTGTAGAAGCTGCGCGGCAGACAGCAGAGGCGGAAAAACGGCTGGCCGAAATACTGAAAGCCCAGTCTGAAATGCAGGGTCGCATGGCTTCCATGGCCGAAATCTTCGGCACGAGGCAAGCTGAATTGAACAAGGCGATTAATGACCGCCTTGATGGAATGTCCCACCGTCTGGGAACGACCATGACAGAGCAGACCAAATCGACGCACGAGAATCTTCGTAAACTGCAGGAGCGTCTCGCGGTCATCGATAGTGCCCAAAACAATATCCAGACGTTAGCGAAAGATGTCGTCGGCCTTCAGGCGATCCTTTCCAACAAGCAGACACGCGGAGCATTTGGCCAGTCGCGCATGGAAACGATCATCTCCGATGGCCTGCCAATGGGAGCCTTCGAGTTCCAGACAACCCTTTCCAACGGCTCACGTCCTGACTGCACGGTCAAAATGCCCAACGGTCAACCCTCACTGGTGATTGACGCAAAATTCCCGCTGGAAGGCTATAATGCGATACGCGACGCCGAAAGCGCGGAGGACGCCAAGCAGGCCGCGCAATCCTTCCGCCGCGACATGGAAGTCCACATCAGAGACATCTCGGAAAAATACCTGGTGAAGGGCGAGACGCAGGACACAGCGTTCATGTTCGTGCCCTCGGAATCCATCTTTGCCGAGCTGCATGAGAATTTCGAAAGTATAATACAGCGCGCGCATAAGGCACGGGTGGTGATCGTATCTCCATCGCTCCTGATGCTGTCGATTCAGGTGATCCAATCGGTATTGAAAGATGCCCGCATGCGTGAACAGGCGCACCTCATTCAAAGCGAGGTGATCAACCTGATGGAGGATCTCTCGCGGCTGGATGACAGAGTTCGCAAGCTGCAAAACCACTTCAACATGACGCAGAAAGACGTTGATCAGATTCTCACTTCCACCGGCAAGCTCATCAAGCGTGGCGAGAAAATTGAGGCTATGGAGTTTGAAGCTGCACAAATTCAGGCAGGCAGCGAAAATGCCCCTGAAAAAACAAAACAAGTGGAAAGCAAAACCGGCATGCTCAGGTTGCATGTGGTTGACGACGACTGATCCACATGCAATTTCAAGTATAGGTATTTCCGGGGGGGGGGGCGAGGAATGATCACAGTGTTCGGTTCCATCAATATGGATCTGATCGCGACCACCGACCGTTTGCCAAAACCGGGTGAGACGGTCTCTGGCACGACATTTACGACAGCTGCGGGTGGCAAGGGTGCCAATCAGGCATTGGCCGCACGCCGTGCCGGTGCAGAAGTCAAAATGGTAGGCGCCGTTGGCCGGGATGCATTCAGTGACGAAGCGCTTGGTCTACTTCGGGAAGCTGGTACAGACCTCTCACTTGTAAAGCAAACAAATGAACCAACAGGCACCGCCCTTATTCTGGTCGGCGGAAGCGGCGAAAACATGATCGCGGTTGTGCCTGGCTCAAATGGTATGTTGAGCGAAGAGGATGCCATAAGCGCCGTCGATGCGACGCCAATCGGCGGCACGATGCTTTTCCAGTTTGAAATCCCGGCTCTTTCGATTGAAGCCGCTATCTACGCCGCGCGGGCAAAGCGCGTGAACACGATTATCAATACGGCCCCCATGATACCGGACGCGCCGCGCATCGCTCGCCTTGCCGATATCGTGGTCGCAAATGAGACAGAGTTCGAGTTGTTCGCCGAAGAGCCCGATCTGGACGACGTGAAGCGTCAGGCGGTAATGGAACGTCTGCACGGAAAAACGGGGCAGACGCTGATCGTAACCCTTGGTGCCAAGGGGGTAATCGCCATTCACGAGGGGGAAGTCGTGCAGGTCCCTGCCCTCAACATAAAACCTGTTGACACGGTGGGTGCTGGAGACACTTTCTGCGGCTACCTGGCCGCAAGCCTGGACGCCGGAATGCCATTCAAGAAAGCCCTGCAACGCGCCGCCAAAGCTGGCTCGCTGGCCTGCTTAAAGCACGGTGCACAACCGGCAATCCCAACGGCTGGGGAGGTTGACGGATAAGCGGCATCAATTCCGCTCGATACACTCCCACAACGAAAAAGGCCGGACAAAAGCCCAGCCTTTTTGTTTCAATCTAGCGGCCAATCAACAATTTGGCTCTGAGGCAATGATTAGGCGACAGAGCGATATTGCCCGGCACCGGATCTTTGAAGATTGAAGCGATCAACCAGTTGCATCAGTTCACCAGCTTCGTGGGCAAGGCGCTGAGACAGGGCGTTGCTTTCTTCCGCCATTGCCGCATTTGCCTGTGTCATCTGGTCCATCTGGTTCACAGAGC
>JBNKQT010000333.1:0-8228 GCA_050297115.1 Ensifer sp.
GCTGAACAAACTGACAGGTTTCATTGAGACCATTCGGGAGCAGGGGGCCGAAACCGAGGTGATCGTCAATTGTGCCGGCGAGCGCATCCTCGCGCGCATCACGCGACGCTCTGCTCAGGCGATGGCTCTTGCGAAAGGGGCTGACGTTTGCCTTCTGTTTAAGGCCGTTGCCATCGGGCGCCAGGGTCTCTTCCACCGGCATGGCTGATCAGTCGTCGCTGATCACATCACTCGTTTGGGCTTCCAGCCAGGCAAGATCATCGGCTATGGCCGCACGGCTGTCTGCTTCCATCTTCTCGTAACGGCTCAATACCGCCTTGCCGAAGTCTGTCAGTTCCGCTCCGCCGCCATGTTTGCCGCCGGTTTTGCGGGCGACTACTTCTTGGTTGAACATCGTGTTTAACTCATCGACCAACAGCCACGCGCGGCGATAGGACATGTTCATCGCACTGCCTGCCGCGCTGATCGATCCATGTTCCTCAATCAGCTTCATAAGCTGGGCTTTGCCGGGGCCAAGGGGCCTGTTTTCCGGCAAAACGAGCCGCAGCTTGTAGCCGATTTCACTCATGGCAAGACCACCTTGCCGGGGTTCATGATATTGGCGGGATCAAAGGAACGCTTGATGCGGCGCATCATGTCCATTTCGATATCACTTCGGATTCTGGCAAGTTCATCGCGCTTCAACTGACCGATTCCATGCTCGGCCGAAATCGAGCCGCCATAGGAAAGTACAATTCCATGTACGAGTTCATTCATCTCATGCCAGCGGGCCAAATATTCCTCTTTGTCGGCGCCCACAGGCTGGGAAACGTTGTAGTGAATGTTGCCGTCTCCCATGTGGCCGAATGCGCAAATGCGCGCTCCGGGGATCAGTTCCATTACCGCCTTGTCTGCCTCGGCGAGAAAGGCTGGAATGGAGGAAACCGGCACAGACATATCGTGCTTGATGGAGCCGCCTTCAGGCTTCTGCGCATGCGACATGGATTCACGCATATGCCATATGGCTGCCGCCTGCGCCTCGGATGCGGCAATCGTCGCATCCTCGATAACGCCATCCTCGAATGCCTTTTCCAAAACAGACTGCATCATCCGTTCTGCGGTCTCTTCAGAGTCTGAGGAAGAAATATCAATCAGCACATACCAATTATGCTGGTTCCCCAGCGGATCACGCGCGCCTTCGGTGTGCTTCACGGTAAAGCCCATGACCATATTGGCCATCAGCTCAAAACCCGTGAGTGCGGTTCCGCAAAGGCCCGAGGCCAACTCAAAGAGCTTCAGCGCGTCTTCGGGCGAGGCAACACCTGCAAAGCCAACCTGATGGCCTTTGGTCCGCGGGAATAGCTTTAATACAGCGCCTGTGATGATACCAAGCGTGCCCTCCGCGCCAATGAAAAGGTCACGAAGATCATAGCCTGTGTTATCTTTTTTTAGGCGCCGCATGCCATCCCATATTTCCCCGGTCGGCAATACCACTTCAAGGCCCAGGCAAAGTTGGCGCATATTGCCATAGGCCAGCACCGCTGTGCCGCCCGCATTGGTGGAAAGGTTACCTGCAACCCGGCACGAGCCCTCAGACCCAAGCGAAAGCGGAAACAGACGGTCAACGTTTTTGGCCGCTTCCTGCACAGTCTGCAAGATGCACCCACCATCAACGGCAATAATGTTGGCCACGGGGTCTATCTCGCGAATGCCATTCATACGCTCAAGCGAAACGACGATTTCCGAACCGTCTTCATTGGGCGTCTGCCCGCCCACCAGCCCGGTGCCTCCGCTCACCGGTACAACAGGCGTTTTCGTTTCGCTTGCCAGTTTCAAAATCTTCGAAACGTCCTGCGTGGAGCCGGGCTTTAGCACTACGGATGTTCGGCCGTGGTATAGTCCGCGGCCTTCAATGAGATAGGGTTCAATATCGCTTTGCGCACGCAATGCATGGGCCTCACCAACGATGGCGATAAACTTGGCAATCAGGTCTTCGCTCGGGGCTTTACGCATTCACGTCTCTCAAGTCTTTGGGGCGGCGGCACGGGTCAGGCGGTCATTAATCGCCTCGCCCAACCCTGCCATGGGTATTGGTGCTACGGCAATGGTTGCCGCGCCTGAGGCATCCGCGCGTTTCATCATGGAAAACAGATTGGCTGCAGCCTCGTGAAGGTCCCCGCGAGGGCTGAGGTCAAAATTTGCGAGGGCGATATTGGCATCCTCAATGGGCTGCGCACCAAAATTAATCAACGCCTCGCCATCACGCACCTGCTTTGCTCCCAGTCGCATTGCGGCACCCGGCGCATAATGCGAGGCCAGCATGCCCGGAGCCTCGATGGCTGCTGCGTGGCTGGCTCCGCGCTCTACGGTTTGTCCCGCTGCAGCCTCAATCTCTTCGACCGCCACACCGCCAGGGCGCAGCAGGATGAGCCTGTCGCCATCAACCTTGATGATGGTGGACTCTAGGCCCACGCCACAAGCGCCTGCATCCAAGATGACTTCGACCTTGTCCCCCAGGTCTTCGGCCACATGCTGCGCCGTTGTGGGGCTGATTTTGCCGGATGTGTTGGCTGACGGTGCAGCCAGGGGTTTACCAAAAGCCCGTATCAAGTCGCCAGCAAGGCCGCGAGGCACACGCACACCAACAGTGGATAGCCCGGCGGTCGCCAATTCGTGGATGCCTCCACCGGGTGTCAGCGGCAGAACAAGCGTAAGCGGGCCCGGCCAAAAGGCTTTGGCAAGCTTTTCAGCAAGCGGAGAAAAAGCGGCGTAATGCTTGGCCATTGCCATGTCAGCCATATGGCAGATCAGAGGGTTGAAGCGAGGGCGGCCTTTGACCTCATAGATGCTCGTGATTGCTTCCGGATTGGTCGCGTCAGCGGCCAGACCATAAACAGTCTCGGTTGGCACTACGACCGGTTTCGCCAGCTTGAGCGTCGCGAGCGCTGCACCGAGTGCATTATCCCAGTTCCGTGAAGCATCGAAAATTTCAGCCATGAGCATCCTTCCTGCGGTCTCTTAACGCCAGAGCTCGGCCTTTTTCAATGCAATTTCAGTTCTACTTGCGCGATTTTGTTTAGTTAATGTTCTGTTTCAGGTGTAACTAAACATTAACACAGATACCACAACCTTACCTCTGGTTGCGCAACTCCAACGATTGTTTGGCGTGTGCCTTGAGTTTGTGCAGATGGAAAGGATTGTCCATGTTGCGGTTTGATTTTTTGAAAGAGCTGAAGCTGTCAACGCGCTTTATGGCGTTGATCGTAATCAGCGTCGTGATTTTGTCTGTTTTGGTGGGAAGTGGTTTCCGCGCTGGCCGCCAACTCCATAGCGAGTTGAGTGAGGTCAACAAGATCGTTCAGCACTTATCAACTGTGCGGACCATGAAATATGCCGACCAAACGCTGGATCTTGTGGCGATGGACTCTATCATTGATCGCGAAGATGGTGACATTTCTGCCGAGCGACTGACCGAAATCGAAGATGTTCGTGATCAGTTGCTTGCAGGTATGGTGGAGCTGGCTGAATTTGCTGCAGCGCGCGGTGAGACTGAGGTGCTTGCGCAGTTGAAGCAGGACATCGAAGAAGTTTATCGACTGACATCCGAAGACCTGAGAGGCATGATCGTAAACAATGCCTCGGCAGAAGAGATCGGAACGTTTGAGAACAGCCTTGATGTCGTTAACACGCGTATTCGTGGTACAATAGGCGCATTGGAAGCTGAACTTGAAACTGCCCGGCTTAAAGAGGCTGCGTTGATGGAACAGCGCATGGATGAAAATACATATTTTCAACTTGCCGTGGGCGTTGCAGGCGGCTTTGTGCTCTTGATCCTCACTTTGGGGAACAGCCGCTACGTGCTCTCTTCGCTGGACAAATTGCGCGCCAACATGACTGAACTTGCTAATGGCGTTCTAGATGGTGCGATCAATGGTGTGGATGTGCGTAATGAACTGGGCGAGATGGCACGCTCGGTGAAATACTTCCAGGATGCTGCCATTGAAAAAGAGGCTTTGGAAAAAGAAGCTGAGCAAGCGCGGCGCTATGCCGTGGAAGAGGAAGAGGCGCAGGCTGAAGCACGTGCCAAGGTGGTGCAGGAACAGGCCCAGCTTCTGGATGCCGTTGCCGCTGCTTTTGAAAAACTCGCAACAGGTGATTTCGAAAGTGGTATGTCTGACGATGTTCCTCTGGGTTTCAGGGAGTTGGTCGAGAACTACAATCGCACGGTAGCCACCATGCGAGAGACTATGTCCGATATTCGAAAGACTTCAGCCGAGATAACAAACGGGGCGGGCAATCTGGCCCGTGCGGCCGACGATCTGGCATCACGTACAAGAGAGCAGAAACGGTCGATTGAAGCCAGTTCGGAAAATCTGACCGCACTCTCGCAAAACCTGCGCGTGACCGCCGGACAGGCAAAAGAAGCTATGAATGTGGCACAGCAAACCCGTGATGAGGCGGTGAAATCCGAGAGGGTTGTGAAGAGTGCAATCGCTGCGATGGCAGAAATTGACAGTTCGTCCGAGCAGATCAGCCAGATTATTGGTGTTATTGATGATATTGCATTCCAGACTAACCTTTTGGCATTAAATGCAGGTGTGGAGGCCGCACGTGCTGGCGAGGCGGGCAAAGGTTTTGCCGTTGTGGCGCAGGAGGTGCGAGAACTGGCCCAGCGTTGTGCCGATGCCGCTCGCGAAATCAAGGAGTTGATTTCCACCAGTTCAGGTCATGTCAGCTCCGGCGTTTCGCTGGTTGAGCAAACGGGAGAAGTTCTCTCCTCGATCATCGAGCGGATATCAGCGACAAGCGAGATTGTTGAAGGCATTGCATCGAATGCAAATGCGCAGTCTCAACAGCTCGGTGAAGTTACGACCTCTATCAATCAGATTGAAAATCTCACCCAAGAGAATGCGGATCTGGTGATACAGAATACCAATGACATTCACAGTCTGACTCAGGAGGTTAACCACCTGAAGGAGAAGCTTTCCCAGTTCCAGACACGCGACAATGCAAAGGTCGGCAGCTACAAGGGACCGGAACGCCGCGGATTGAAAGCCTTTCTCGCTGAAAAGGAGACGCAAAAGGTGGCCTGAGAGCCGTTGCAATTTGAAGGTGATCGGGCTGCACGTTCCTTAAAGAATGTGCAGCCCGCTAGATTTTGGTCTGGTTTCTCTGAAACTCGTCCTAGCCGATCGCCTCGATGATCTTGCGCAGTTCTTCATCTTTTGCCCCCAGCATCAGGACATTTTTCATTGCGGAAGAGGGGTCATCTGTCTTGAACAAGATGCCATTGTTTCGAATGCTGCGGTCAATTGTCAGGTGCTTGGTCTCGTCTTCTTCCACCATCCGCATGGCGACTGCAAAATACATGCGTGCATAATGCGGCTCGATATGTTGGAAGAATGTTTCCTCGCCGGTAATCTCTGCCTTGAAATTGGCGATGTAAAAGCCCCAGCTCACGTTCTCCTGCTCGGCAAAGCTGGTCTTGGATGCCGTAACATGCACGTAGCCCAGATGCGGGGCAGTGGGCAGCGTCTTGTGGAAAATGATCTTGGGAAAACGGATTGCCCGGTGGAAGTTGTTCAACCGCTCGTGGGTCTTTTCACCAGCGCTATCCAAACGCTTGCCTGTGCGCTCGGCCACCTCTTCGTAGGAGAGGTAGCGCTTTTCATCGGCAACCCAGTCTTCGCGCTGGCGTTCAATGCGGCCAGTACGAAGGAAGTTTGTATGCACGGCATTCTTCGGCACAACGGCCTTGCCGGGCTCCTGCTTCGCGTAATATTTGAACTTGGCCATCTCGAACACGAGCGTTGTTTTCCTCGCCTGCATTCTAGGATCGCATGGTTAATGCTTTATTGCCGTCTCCATGAGGCGTCTGGAGCAAGAACAACGCTAAATGGTCTTCATTACGCGAAGCTTGCAATAAGGGCGTCATGTGGTTGCAAAACAAAGCACCTGCACATCCTTTAGCCGGGTGCATGCTCGGCATTGACGTTTACGTAAAAATCAATTAGCCCTCATCATAAATGACGGCTGTAATTTGCCAGCACCGTCACTATAGTCTGCCCCAAGGTTCTAATTCGGGAGGAAACCGCGAGATGTATCAGGCGCCAGTGGACGATATTGCCTTCACACTCAAATATGTTGCCGGCCTCAAGGAGGTTATGGACAAGGGGTTGATGGGAGACCTGACCGAAGACCTGCTGGATGCAATTGTAAGCGAAGCGGGCCGGTTTGCGACCGAGGAAATCGCTCCGCTTGCTGACATCGGCGACAAGCAAGGTGCGCGCTTGATTGATGGCGAGGTGAAGACGCCCGACGGTTGGGCCGATCTTTACAAGCGTTGGGCCGAAGGCGGTTGGAATGCGCTGGCATGTCCTGAAGAATTTGGTGGTCAGGAATTGCCGCAATCGCTTTATGCTGCAACGCTGGAGATGTGGAGTGGCTGCTCGCTTGCCTTCCAGCTAGGGCCGGGCCTCACAGTTGGGGCGATTGAAGCGATCTATGCCCATGCGTCTGCCGAGCTGAAAGAAAAATACCTGCCCAAAATGATTTCTGGTGAATGGATGGGGGCAATGAACCTCACTGAGCCGGGTGCCGGTACAGACCTTGGGGTCATGAAATCCCGCGCTGAACGCCGGGACGATGGCACCTATTGTATCTTTGGCCAGAAGATTTTCATCACTTATGGCGAGCATGATTTTACCGACAATATTGTACATCTGGTGCTTGCCAAACTGCCTGATTCTCCCCCTGGTTCTCGCGGTATCTCACTGTTTCTCGTGCCCAAGTTCCTCGTAAATGATGATGGCTCGCTTGGCGCGCGCAATGACCTGTTCTGCCACTCGCTGGAAGAAAAGCTCGGCATTCATGCCTCTCCCACATGCACCATGATCTATGGCGATGGCAAATTTGGTGACGAACCAGGTGCTATCGGCTGGCTTGTTGGCGAGGAAAACAAGGGGCTGGCGGCCATGTTCACCATGATGAACAATGAGCGCCTCGCCGTTGGCCTTCAAGGCGTTGGCATCTCTGATGCAGCGACGCAAAAGGCGACAGAGTATGCCAAGGAGCGCTTGCAGGGCCGAGCGCCTGGCTGGACCGGCGAGGGCATGAGCCCCATCATTGAACATCCTGATGTTGCTCGCATGTTGCTGACCATGAAGGCGCAGGTGCAGGGTTCTCGCGCCATCACCTATGCCTGCGCATTCGCAATCGATATGGCAAACCATACCGAGGGAGACGAGAAGAAGTTCTGGCAGGAGCGTGCAAACCTGCTCACCCCGATTGCCAAATCATTCCCCACCGATACCGGCATTGACGTGACGTCCAACGGCATTCAGGTCCATGGTGGAATGGGCTTTGTGGAAGAAACAGGCGCTGCGCGCTACTACCGTGATGTGCGGATCACACCAATCTATGAAGGCACCAATGGTGTGCAGGCAGGCGACCTCGTGGGCCGCAAACTTCCACAGTCAGGCGGCGACCATGTGCGCGGCCTCATCGTGGAGTTGAAGGGCATTGCCTCTCAAGTGCGTGAATCCGATCTGGCCGGTTTCGGAAAAACGGCTGACAAACTGGAGGCTTCCATCGCGGATTTACAGAACGCCGTGGAATGGACGCTGGCAGCGCTGGCCGATGGCAAAATGGCGGAAGCACTGGCTGGCGCTACCGCTTTGCAGCGTATGTTCGGCCTCACGCTATCTGGCGCCTATCTCGCGAAAGGCGCATTGGCTGATGTGGATGATGGTGGACAGGAAAAGCGCGTCGCGCTTTGCCGCTTTGCCGCAGAAAATCTGATTGCTGAAACGGCTTCACTGAAAGATCGTGTTATTGGTGGTGCCGACGCACTGGCTGCGGCACGTGTGGCTTTGGCCTGAATTCAGGATAAGGAGAGATAAATGAGCGAAGACCATATCCTGATTGAAAACCCGGAAGGCCATGCTGGCGTTCGTGTGATCCGCATGAACCGTCCAGACAAGAAAAACGCCATTACCCGTGCCATGTATGATGGATTGGCCGATGCCTTGGTTGAGGCCGACAGGGATGAGACAGTTCGTGCGGCAGTGATTTTCGGCGTGCCGGGGAGTTTTTCAAGCGGCAATGACCTGAACGATTTCATGGCCATCGCACTGGATCCATCGCAGGCCAAGGATGTAAACCGTTTCATCTTCGAGCTGGGCAGATTTTCAAAGCCGTTGCTTTCAGGCGTTGATGGTCTCGCAATCGGTATTGGTACAACAATGAAC
>JBNKQT010000334.1:0-6890 GCA_050297115.1 Ensifer sp.
ACCATTAGCCCTGCGGCGAATGGCCGGTGAGAACCCATGGCCAAACGGCCAATCCGATTGCTGCCACTGCAAAAAAGGCAAATTGCCCGGAAAGCCTTTCCAGAAAAACGGCAGCAGCCGGCCTCTTCCAGCCGCCTGCGCCCTCTGCCCTGTTGCGATAGGCGCGCAGCGCATCACCGGCCATGCCGCCGGGCAGAATCAGGTTTAGAAAGCTGCTGACATAATATTCGCCAATTGCCGTGGGCAACGCGATATCATGCTCCAAACGTCCGGCGGTAAACCGCCAACGCCACGCGGACAGGATGACCTGCAACTGCACGGCCAGAAAGGCACCTGCCAAATGGCAGAGTGAGACATTTGCGATTGCCGCACCAACCTGTGCAGGATCAAGCGCATAAATGAGCGCGGTGAGAAGACCGACACAGACAAGGGCCGCAAGAATTGTATATTGCCGCAAAACCGGCCCTTTCAGCTTCGTGTAATACGCTTTAGATTTCGCACTTTAAGAGGTTTATTGGATGGCGATGAAGAATGCATCAGGCAAACAGACAAAACCACCGCGTGCAAAACTGGCTCTCGCCGGATTTGTGTTTCTGGTTATAGCATTTATCGCCTTTACCTTGCCTGATCATCCCGGCGCATTCTCGACCAATGCTTTCTTCAGATTGCCGCTGGAAATTCCACTGGCCGCCTTGCTGCTGCTCCTGTTGCCGCGCCGCATTGCAACCGTTTTTGCCGCTGCTTTTGCCCTGGTCGTGTTTACCCTTATCTTCCTGAAAGGTGCTGATATTGGCGTGCAATCCGCATTTCAGCGGCGCTTCAATCCCTATCTGGACATGAAAATGCTCGCCGATGGCTGGAATCTCCTGTCAGGCACCATTGGCACCGGTATCGCTGCGGCCGCAATTGGCCTGGGTGCGGCGCTGCTTTGCGGGCTCGTCGCGGCCTTTTGCTGGGCGGAACTTCAAATCATCAAAACAGGCGGTGGCGCCAAGCGCGGTGCATATCTGGTCAGCATCTCAATCCTCCTGGTGGGCATTGCGCTTTATAGTTCCAAAGCCGCGGCACAGGCTTTCAATGTCCGGGCAAGCGTTAATGCAGTCTCCTATCTTGGCAACCGGTTGGCGACTGTTCAAAGGTCTATCAGAGATATGCGGGCGTTTGAAAAAGCGCTTGCAACACCGGATCCAGCGCAAGCGCGTAACGATCTCTTTGGTCATATCAAAGGCCGTGACGTGATTCTCATTTTTGTGGAATCCTATGGCCGTAGCGCCGTGGAAGACCCGCGCTATAGTCCATTGATCAAACCGCGCCTTGAAGCCTTACAGCAAGAACTAAGCGATGCTGGTTTTTCTACCGCCAGCAGCTGGTTGCATTCTCCCACCATGGGTGGCTTGAGCTGGCTCGCGCATGGCACCTTTCTCTCAGGCCTCTGGGTGGATAGCCAGTCGCGTTATGACCGGCTGATGATCAGCGAGCGCCCGAGCCTGAACACTCTGTTCCGCAAGGCCGGGTGGAAAACTGCAGCGATCATGCCCGCAATCACACTGGACTGGCCGGAGGCTGAATATTTTGGCTACGACCAGACGCTTGTTGCAAAGAGCCTCGAATACAAAGGCAAACCGTTCAATTGGGTCACCATGCCCGATCAATATACGTTGAGTGCATTCGAACGCCTCTCTCGCAACAAAAGCGGCGCGGATGGCAAGCCGGTGATGGCAGAGATTGCGCTGATTTCAAGCCACGCACCCTGGACACCCGTGCCCGAACTGATTGACTGGGAAGACGTAGGTGACGGCACCGCGTTCAATGAACAGGCACAAAGCGGCAAGACGCCCCGCGAGGTCTGGTCAAATGGCGACAGCATTCGCGAACATTACATTAGAACCATCGATTATTCGCTTGAAACGCTCGGTGATTATGTGGCCCGTTTTGGAGATGATGGCATCTTCATCATTCTCGGCGATCACCAACCCGCGCCCATAGTCACAGGCCCTGATGCCTCCCGTGCCGTACCGGTTCACATCATCAGCAAGGATACATCACTGATCGAGCGCTTTCAGACAGAAGGTTTTGCCGAAGGCATGACACCATCACCCAAGCTGCCGGAAATGCCCATGGACACGATGCGCGAGACGTTGATCCGTATCTTCAGCGAGCATTGAGGGCTTAAAAAACAAAAGCCCCGGCGAACCGAGGCTTCGAAATTCGAAGGAAACTGGAGCGGGTGAAGCGATTCGAACGCTCGACCCCAACCTTGGCAAGGTTGTGCTCTACCCCTGAGCTACACCCGCTCACAAATCACGGTTCCGGGGTAAGTGTTGAACCGTGGGCAACCGTTATCGGCTGCGACGGGCGCTATATGGCTCATGGCATTTTGAAATGCAACAGGAAAATCAGCATTCATGAAATTTTTTTGAAACATGCCCGCCAACACAACGATTTAAAGCGCATTGCAATCGGCCTGCAGCACCTTTATTCGGTGCATAACAGACGAAAAAATGGATTTTGCCATGACGGAATCAGCACCGAAAAAAGCCGAAGACCTTTTTGCCTTTCTTGATGAGATCGGAATTGAGCACAGCACAAACTGGCATCGCCCCGTTTTTACGGTCGCCGAAGGGGAGGACTTGCGCGAACAAATCCCCGGCGGACACACCAAGAACCTGTTCATTAAAGACAAGAAAAGCCGCTATTTCCTCCTGACCGTCGAAGAATATGCAACTGTGGACCTGAAGAAGGTTCACACCATCATCGGGGCTTCCGGGCGTGTAAGTTTTGGATCCGCCGAAAAACTGATGGAATATCTGGGTGTGGTGCCTGGCTCCGTTACGACATTTGGCGCCATCAACGACACGCACAGCCAGGTAACCTTCATTCTGGACGAAGACCTGATGAAATATGACATCATCAACTCGCATCCGCTGCAAAATGACGCCACGACCTCTGTTGCTTCATCGGACATGTTGCGCTTTGTTGAGGCGACAGGGCATGAGCCGCTGGTCTTGAAAGTAACGGAATAACATACAATCTAAGAGATACGTCATGCCGGGTGTTGGACGGCAGCAGGGAGTTTCAAAATGAGCGGCGACAATCCATACGGCAATTCTTTCGGCGGCTACGGCGGCCAGACGATAAATTCAGGTCAGAACGGCGCTTCAGCAGGCGCGGCGAAGCCAAATGGTGCGGCTGGTCCTTTGATCAAGGATACGACAACTGCTGAATTCATGGCAGATG
Organism: Ensifer sp.; assembly: GCA_050297115.1. Classification (GTDB taxonomy): domain Bacteria; phylum Pseudomonadota; class Alphaproteobacteria; order Rhizobiales; family Rhizobiaceae; genus Ensifer_A. The sequence continues at coordinate 3,238 of JBNKQT010000334.1, forward strand.
TGATTGAGGAATCAAAAACACAGCCGGTTCTGGTCGATTTCTGGGCACCCTGGTGTGGCCCGTGCAAACAGCTTGGCCCGATCATCGAGAATGCCGTCAATGCTGCCGGTGGCCGCGTGAAACTGGTCAAGATGAATATCGATGACCATCCCGAAGTGGCAGGCCAGATGGGCATCCAGTCCATTCCAGCCGTGGTTGCCTTCGTAAACGGTCAGCCGGCCGATGGTTTCATGGGTGCTGTGCCTGAAAGCCAGATCAACGAGTTTATTGACAAGGTCGCTGGACCAGGTGGCGCACAAGCCCCCCAAACCGACCAGCTCGACGCACTGATTGAGCAAGGCGAAGCGCTGCTGGCCGAGCGGGACGCTCAGGGCGCGGCCAACTATTTTGCAACAGCCCTGCAGGCAGCGCCAGACGACTTGCGTGCCATTGCCGGTATGGCGCAATGCATGATTCTTGCTGGACAGTCCGAACGCGCCGAGCAATTAATCGGCCAGCTGAGCGATGAACAGAAGAACGACCCGAAGGTCGCTGCGGTTTTGAAGACCATTGAGCAGCATCAGGAAGCAGCAAAACTGGGCGACCCGGCAGCACTCGAACACGAGCTTTCCCTGCACCCCGACAACCATGAGGCACGCCTGAACCTGGCCAAGATTGCTAATGTAACGGGTGACCGTGCGGCCGCCGGGGAGCACCTTCTCTACATTATGAAGGAAGACCGGGAATTTGGTGATGATGCTGCCCGCAAGCAGCTGCTGGAGTTCTTTGAAGCCTGGGGACCAACGGATCCGGCAACAATCAGCGCGCGTCGGAAAATGTCAGCTATCCTGTTTTCCTGATCGCTCTTTGCTGTTTTGACCCAACCACCGGTTTCGTTGATAATGAATTCGGGCCGGGACATTACAAATGAGGGTTCAGCAACATTAATCAGATGATCGCTGGGCCGGAGGTATAGGAATGAACGTTGGCAACGCCCGATATCTGACTGCAAAAGACCTGCCGGAGAAAATTGCCATTTTCCCGCTCGGCGGTGCCATGCTGTTGCCGGGAAACCAGCTTCCTTTGAATATTTTCGAACCGCGCTACCTGGCAATGCTGGATGATGCGATTGCCGGAAACCGCCTGATTGGAATGATCCAGCCCTCTTCAGAAGAGGAGGAAAATGATTCTGACACGCCCGAGCTTTCAAAAGTGGGCTGCATTGGCCGCGTGACCTCCTTTATGGAGACGGGCGATGGCCGCGTTCTGGTGACATTAAGCGGCGTTTGCCGGTTTCGTGTGATGGAAGAGCTAGCGGTCACTACACCTTACCGCCAGGTGCAGCTTGCGCCCTTCCTGCACGATCTTGAGACCGAAGACGACAGCGATATCGACCGGGAAGCGCTGCTTGACACATTCCGCGCCTATCTTGAGGCCAATCAGCTTGAAACCGATTGGGACAATATCGAGCGCGCAAGCAATGCCTCGCTGGTCAACTCGCTTTCGATGATGGCGCCGTTTGGCATTGCAGAAAAGCAAGCGCTTCTGGAAGCCCCGGACTTGAAAACACGTGCCGAAACACTGATTGCGATAACGGAAATCATTCTGGCACGCGACGCCGATGGCGGCTCTTCGATGCTGCAATAGGAGAGGACCATGCGCCACGGCGGCATAGACCCGAAAATGCTGGAATTGCTCGTTTGCCCGCTCACAAAAGGCAGGTTGCGCTATGATGAAGAGCGCAACGAGCTATTTTCGGAAAAGGCCCAGCTGGCTTACCCGGTAAGAGACGGCATTCCGATCATGCTGGTCTCTGAAGCACGTGAGCTTGAGGACAAGGAAAACGCCGCCTTGAAAGGGCGGCGTCCGAAAGCCTGACAGTTTTTGAAGTGACTCACTTCAATTCAGATCGGCTCACCCGCCAGCAATTTCGGATCACCTGCCCCGCCCACGGATGACGCCTGTTTGATGAAGAAATTCTTCAGGCCAGGCATGCGATCAACGAGACCAAGACCAAAATCACGCGCAATACGCATCGGCGTGATATCGTTGGAGAACATACGGTTCAACACATCGGTGGTGACCCCCATGCGGAACGTGTCAAAACGTCGCCACTCCTGATAACGCTCCAGAATATTGAGCTGGCCGATATCAAGACCCAGACGGTCTGCATCAACAATCGTCTCGGCAAGTGCTGCCACATCCTTGAAGCCAAGATTGAGCCCCTGGCCGGAAATCGGGTGAATACCATGGGCGGCATCACCTGCCAGCGCAAAACGCGGCGCCACAAAATCGCGCGCCAGGGTTAAAGCGAACGGGAAGGCACGCTTGCCACCAACCACCTTGATGGCTCCAAGCTTGTGGCCAAAGCGACGCTCCAGTTCCTCTTCAAAAAGAAAGTCATCGGCGGCAACCAGCCGGTTGGCATCTTCGGTGCGCTCGTTCCAGACAAGCGACGAGCGGTTGTTTTTCAAAGGCAGTGTTGCAAAGGGCCCCGCAGGCAGGAAATGCTCCTCAGCCACGCCTTCATGCGGACGCTCATGCTCAATGGTCGTCACTATGCCGGATTGCCCATAATCAAAACGCACGGTTTTGATGCCGGCAATATCGCGCAGCTTCGAGCGAACGCCATCGCAGGCAACCAGAAGCCGCGCATCGATGGTTTCACCATCAGAAAGCGTGATATGTGTTGAGCCTTCACCGGTCTTGAAATCCAGAACCTGTGTTTGCTCAATCAACCGTACACCCAACGCATCAATTTGTTTGCGCAAAGCGCCAATCATGGCCGGGTTAGGTACCATATAGGCAAACGGCTCATCACCGGTGACATCACCATCAAAGGTCAGGAAAACCGGGCGAACAGGTTCGGAAAGTTTCGAATCAGTAATCACCATTTTCCGGATAGGCTCGGCCTCGGGAAGAATTTCGTCCCAGACATCAAGCGCCTTCAGCAAACGAACAGCACCCGCTGCAATCGCAGAAGCGCGCTCTTCCTTTTTCCACACGCCCGGGGGGGCAGCATCAACCAGCGTGATTTGAAGATGCGGCGCAGCCTTTTTGACAGCCACTGCCAGCGAAAGTCCGACATAACCACCGCCGCCGATCAGAATATCGATCATTTTTCGTTTCCTGTGCGTTTCGCACTTTTCAATCATTGTTCTCTATGAAGAATGATATTAGCTCAAAGAAGGCAAAGTGAATACCACCGAAGAAGGCTCAAAATGACGCGCCCGGACACGAAAAACGACGCCGTACAAAAACTCAGCAGGCTGCTGGATCTCGAAACACTCGAGGTTGATCTGTTTCGCGGGGTCAGTCCGCGCATTGGCTGGCAGCGGGTTTTTGGAGGACAGGTTATCGCCCAGGCACTCGTCGCAGCCCAACGCACTGTTGACGAGGAGCGGCACGTCCATTCGCTGCACGCTTATTTCATGCGCCCGGGCGACCCGAACGTTCCGATCATCTACGAAGCCGACCGCATTCGCGATGGCAAAAGCTTTACCACCCGGCGCGTAATAGCGCTTCAACACGGCCACGCCATCTTCTCTCTATCCGCCTCTTTTCAGGTCGACGAAGAGGGTTTCGAACATCAACTTGAGTTCCCGGATGTTCGAGCACCGGAAGACCTGCCCGGCGAAGATGAAATCCGCGAACATTACCTCGCCAACGCATCG
>JBNKQT010000335.1:0-8423 GCA_050297115.1 Ensifer sp.
TGCACATCCAGCCAAGTTTCCGGCCGCTGTAAAATCAGCCAGCGGTATTGACCCAGCGCTTCCAACGTGGCTTGCTGGTCTGATGGACAGGGAGGAACGCTTCGATCTGCTGCAGCCGACGCTGGACGATGTTGAAAATTATATCAACACCCACGCGCGTATTGCTGCCGGAGAAGCGTAGAAAGAGACAATATGAGAGTAGAGCGTACCGAGCTTCCGTCGGGCCTGACAGTTGTTACAGAAAACATGCCGCATCTGGAAAGCGTTGCCCTTGGCGTTTGGGTCAAGTCTGGTTCGCGCGACGAACTTCCGTCCGAACACGGCATTGCACACCTTCTTGAACATATGGCGTTCAAGGGTACAAAACACCGCTCAGCCAGGCAGATTGCCGAAGAAATCGAGAATGTGGGCGGCGAAGTCAACGCCGCCACATCCACAGAGTCGACCTCCTATTATGCGCGCATACTCAAAGATGACGTGCCGCTGGCGATTGACATTCTGGCCGACATTCTACTCGACTCTCTTTTCGACGAGGCCGAGTTGGAACGTGAAAAGCATGTGATTCTGCAGGAAATTGGCGCGGCCAACGACACGCCGGATGATGTCGTTTTCGACAACTTTGCGCAAACGGCCTACAAGGACCAGACCATTGGCCGCCCCATTCTGGGCACGCCGGAAACTGTGCAATCCTTCACGCCGGACCAGATTCGCGCCTACCTCGCCCGCAATTACACCGCCGACCGCATGTTTATTGTCGCCGCGGGCGCGGTTAATCATGAAAGTATCGTCAGGCAGGTTGAGGAGCGGTTTGCAGACATTCCGCAGCGGCCAAATATCACCCCTGTTGCCGATGCGGCGCGTTACACTGGCGGCGAATTCCGCCTCACACGTGATCTAATGGACGCCCAATTCTTGCTTGGATTTGAAGGCCGCGCCTATCATGTACGCGACTTCTACGCTTCGCAAGTTCTCGCCAACATTCTGGGCGGCGGCATGTCATCGCGATTGTTCCAGGAAGTGCGAGAACATCGCGGCCTGTGCTATTCCGTCTATGCCTTCCATTGGGGCTTCTCCGACACCGGTGTCTTCGGCATTCATGCTGCCACTGGCACAGAAGATCTGCCAGAACTGGTGCCGGTTATCCTTCAGGAACTGCGCAAGGCGTCCGAGCATATCGAAAACAGCGAAATCGAACGCGCCCGTTCCCAAATTCGAGCTCACCTCCTGATGGGTCAGGAAAGCCCCGCAGCGCGCGCTGGACAAATCGCAAGGCAGATGCTGCTTTACGGCCACCCTATTTCAAATGCTGAAATGATGGAGCGGTTGGAGGGCATAACGCCAGAGCGCCTGACTGACCTTTCCGGTCGATTGTTCTTCGACACCAAACCAACACTTTCTGCAGTGGGCCCGCTGGAAAATCTGGCTCAGATGAAAGAGATCGCCACATCGTTGACCAACGGATATGCGGCAACCGTAACGGCCTGATTGCGTTCAGGACATTAGCCTAGGTTGAGGATGGCCAATCCATGTTCCGGTTTTTTTCGCGCCGCGTTCATGCATCAATCATCAGCGGCACCGACCATTTCTTGCGTTTGCCGCAGTTGTCGGACTACGAAGAATGGAAAGTACTGCGCGAGGAAAGTCGCGCCTTTCTTCAGCCGTGGGAGCCCTCATGGGGGAAAGATGACCTGACGAAAACGGCGTTTCGACGTCGGGTGGAACGCAGCCAATATGAGTACTCAGCTGGCACAGCTGTTCCGCTTTTTATTTTCAACAAAGAAAGCGGAAAGCTGTTGGGCGGTATTACAGTGGGACATATCCGCAGAGGTGCGGCACAATGCTGCATGCTGGGTTACTGGATGGGCGAGAGCCACAGTGGTCAAGGCCATATGCGCGTGGCTCTCGGCCTTGTCATCCACCACATCTTCACACAGTTGCAGTTGCACCGTATTGAAGCTGCCTGTATCCCCGATAATGAAAGAAGCATCACGCTCCTCGAAAAAGCCGGATTTCAGCGTGAGGGGCTTCTCAGAGATTATTTGAAGATAGACGGTCGGTGGCGCGAACATGTTCTCATGTCACTTCTGGCAACAGACCTGAATATGCCGCAAAAGGACAAGAACGGCGAATGAAACGCATCGCTCCGGTCGCACACAATATTGGTTTGGCGCGCTTATTGATGATTATAGCCGCGACCCTGCTGCTTGCGTCCTTGTGGATACATCAAGCGTTGGGCGCCGAGCCGGTCAAGATTACGGCCGACGACACCGCTTTTGACCTGACCGCGACTACGGAGATCTATCTCAATCAAGGAAACGCCTTCCAGGTTTCGACTGCCGCTGGCACAGATGGTATTGTGCGACGTATCGAGGTGCGCGCGTCATCTGAGGACCATCATGGTGATTGGGCTGTGTTCGCACTTGCCAACGTGTCCGATGAACAGCTGGACCGCGTGATTGTCGCACCGCATTTCCGGCTCGCCAATTCACGGCTATTCTGGCCGGATCTTGGCTCACAACGCATTATCTCGATCACGCCGAGTGAGGGCTTCACACTGGAACGCCTCCCCAGCAGCGAAGACGACGTTTTTCAAATCACTCTCAACCCGGGCTCGGTCGTCACCTTTGTTGCCGAACTCGCAACACCGGAACTGCCTCAACTCTACCTCTGGGAACCAGAAGCCTACAAAGATACGGTCAACGCATTCACACTTTACCGCGGCATTGTGCTTGGTATTGCTGGTCTGCTAGCTGTCATTCTAACCATATTGTTCGTGGTGCGCGGCACAGCCATGCTGCCTGCCGCAGCAGCTCTCGCCTGGGCGGTCCTCGGCTATGTCTGTGTTGATTTCGGTTTTTTGGAAAAGCTTGTTGCCATCAGCCCAGCTGACCAACGCATTTGGCGCGCTGGCACAGAGGTGATCATGGCGGTCAGCCTTGTGCTGTTCCTGTTCACTTATCTTAATCTCAACCGCTGGCACACACATCTGGGCTACGTCACCTCCGCCTGGCTTTGCGGCTTGGGCCTTCTAGCCGGCGTTGCCATTTATGATCCGTCGATTGCCTCCGGCATTGCACGCATATCCTTCGCGCTTACGGCGATTTCAGGTGTTGCGGCAATCCTCTACCTCACCGTTCAACGCTACGACCGCGCCGTACTTCTTATTCCTACCTGGGCTTTGATAATCGCATGGCTGGCAGCGGCGTGGTTGACTGTGACCGGGCGCCTGGACAACGACATCGTCCAACCGGCGCTTACAGGCGGCATGGTGCTGATTGTTCTCATGATTGGTTTTACGGTGATGCAGCACGCCTTTTCCGGCGGCGGCTTTCAACAGGGTCTGTTTTCCGATCTTGAACGCCAGTCGCTGGCTTTGACGGGCTCGGGAGAAACTGTTTGGGATTGGGACGTCTCACGCGACCGTGTGGTCACCAGCCCTGACATCGCCTCCCACCTGGGTCTGGCTCCAGGCACATTGCATGGCGCGGTCCGCAATTGGCTCGCGCCCATGCATCCCGATGACCAGGACCGTTTTCGTGCTACATTGGAAGTGCTTTTGGAGCACAGGCGTGGTCGTCTGGATCACGAATTCAGGATTCGCGCCCGCGATGGCCACTACCACTGGCTCAAGGTTCGCGCGCGGCCGGTTCTGGGCACCAACGGAGAGGTCATTCGCTGTGTGGGAACACTCGGCGATGTAACGGCAGACAAGACCGCCATGGAGCGGTTGCTGCGCAATTCTGTTCATGACAACCTCACCGGTCTGCCTAACCGTGAGCTCTTTGTAGACCGCCTGCAGGCGGCTATAAATTTCGCGCGTGACAACCCTCAGGCACATCCCACCGTTATGCTGATAGGCATCGACAAGTTTATGGGTGTCAACGAGCGGCTTGGCATTATGGCGGGCGACAATATTCTCATCGTTCTTACACGCCGCCTGCAACGTTTGCTGAAAACACAAGACACGTTGGCGCGCGTGGCAGGCGATCAGTTCGGCCTGATTCTAACTTCTGAAACTGAGCCACAGCGTGTTGCTGATTTTGCCGACGCCGTTCTGCAGGCCATCAAGGTGCCAATCGACTATGCTGGCGAAGAGGTTGAACTGACCGCATCTGCAGGGCTGGTGACCTGGATTGAGCAGAACCAGGATGCCGCGAGCATGATCAGCGACGCCGAGCTTGCGCTCTATCGGGGCAAGCGTGAAGGTGGTGACCGTGTGGAACCCTTCCGCCCTGCATTTAGAACCACGACATCCGACTATCTGCAGATGGAGGCAGACCTCAAGCGCGCTATCGACCGACGCCAGCTTTCCATGGTCTATCAACCTATCTTCCGCCTCAAGGATCGATCCATCGCGGGTGCGGAGGCACTTATGCGATGGGACCATCCACGCTTGGGTGAGATACCGCCTTCACAATTCATTCCCATTGCGGAAAAGAACGGACTGATCAACCAGATTGGCATGTTTGCATTGGATCGTGCAGCAACAGACCTTGCCGACTGGCGCCACGCCCTTGGTGATATTCCAATCTTCATGTCGGTCAACCTTTCGAGCGCTCAGCTTTTGAACAAGGAGCTTTATGACGACTTCCAGTCGGTCATGGCGAAAAGTGGCTGCAAAGCCAGCGATTTTGCCTTAGAACTCACCGAGACGCTGGTAATGGAGAACCCCGAGCGCTCACGACAGATGCTTCACAAATTGAAGGATGCCGGGTTCAAGCTTTCCCTTGATGACTTCGGGACCGGCTATTCAGCTCTGGGCTACCTGACCGAGTTTCCATTCACCACCGTGAAGCTTGACCGTTCACTGGTAAACGCCAGCAACGAGCGTGGCCAAAAGCTGCTCAAATCAGTTTCCACCATGGTTGGCGAGCTTGGCATGAACGTTGTTGCCGAGGGCGTGGAGACCGAAGAAGATATTGCGCAATTGCTCACCAGTGGCTGTGAGTTTGGTCAGAGCCATTATCTTGGTCCGCCACTCACTGCATCAACACTCAAGCAGCTCCTGAAGGAAACGGTCGCAACGGCGGACTAGGAACAGTTCAGGCGTGCCCGGCTTCAGCTGATAGATGCTGTGTGCAAATACCCATCAGACCCATCGCGCGTTCATATTTGCCGTCAAGATCAGGATCGAAAATCAGACTGCCGTCTGCCGGGCACGTCAACCAGGCATTTTGTGCGATTTCGTCTTCCAACTGCCCCTTGCGCCATCCTGAATAGCCCAGAAACATGGCTGAACGACGCGGCCCCTTGCCCCTGGCAATGGCGCGGATGATATCCTGCGTCGCGGTCAGGCTTACATCTTCGGAAAGCGGCATGGTGTCACCACCAGCATAGTCATCCGAATGGATTACAAATCCGCGTCCGCCATCCACCGGTCCTCCGTCCAAAATTGGAAAATCGTGCTGTCCAAGCGGAAGATCGCCCGTTTGCTGCTCATCAATGGCCAGATGCGAGAGGATTTCGGGAAAGCTGACATCCCGCTGCCGGTTAAGCACAAAGCCCATCGCGCCCTCATTCGTATGTGCGCACAGATAGATAACTGTGCGGGCAAAACTAGGGTCAAGCATCGAAGGCATGGCGATCAGAAACTGACCGTCAAGGAAGCCGGTATTTTGTTTGTCCTGCATTCCCAAAAGCTCACGCATGAAATCAGCGTACCAACTCGTGGGAAAATGGGAAGTACGATAAACGTCTTTTTTTGAATCAACGTGGCAAGCCATTCAAATAAAATTGAAATTTCATAAGAATTTCGTGTGTGGCATCACGGCCTTTCCTCCGCTATGCACTAGTGTCATGAATAGAAATAAACAATTGCCGAAAATACCCGAAGAACTCCGCAGCGGTTTTCTCGTAGCCGGTGTGGCATCCATACTTTTGAATTTGGCATTCGCTCATGCGCACGCAGCCACCAGTGAATGGGCGGAAACCAAAGGCGGCCGCATGCGTGTGGTCGCCCTGCCGCCCAACGGGTCTGGCGAGATTGATGCTGTTCTGGAAATTCAGCCCGAACCCGGCTGGCACACCTATTGGCGCGCACCTGGCAGCGGCGGAATTCCACCTCAAGTGAGTGTCGAGCCGGGCGGCAATGTTGAGCTGAAGGGCATCGCATTCCCGCCGCCGGAGGTTATCACCTACGACAATCTGCGTGACTATGGCTATGAGACCGCAGTTGCCCTGCCCTTAACACTTAAACAGATGGTCACAGGTGTGCCCTCAACCATAAATCTCAATGCCTTTGTTGGGGTCTGCGCAGAGATCTGCATCCCCTTTCAAGCCGATTTCACACTCAATCTTTCTGCCAGCGATGACCCCAATTCCGGCGAGGCCGCTCTCATCAAAGCCGCCCGCGCCATGTTACCGGAAGCACCGGGTGAGGATTTTGCGGTCATGGAACCTGAAATTGCGCCCGATGGAAAGTCTGCCACCATCAAGCTGCGCCTTCCCGAGGGCGTTTCCAGTGGCAATGTCTCCGTCTTCGCATATGTGGGGGCACAAGCGTTGAAACCTAGCACTGTTACTAAAGCAGCAAATGGCCAGTTCGAAACCAGGCTGGAGCCCTATTTTATAGGCAAGAAAGAGACCCTGAAGGGACGGACTATCGGTGTTCTTGTGAATACAGGTATACGCGCGATGGAAAGCGAATTCACGTTACCCTGACACACCAATTTTGCCTAACACGTCATGTGACATGCGGACGCAGAACTGCGTTGCACTTTTACTGGACATGCCTATTCTTCAGCAAAACAAAACAGGAGAGATATCAATGACCATTGAAATCGGAGCAACGGTTCCTTCAATGCCCATCATGGAAGCCACGACCGATGGTCCCGCCATGATTTCGACAGACGAATTTTTCGCGGGCAAAAAGGTCGTACTCTTTGGCCTGCCCGGCGCGTTTACCCCCACCTGCTCGATGAACCATGTGCCGGGCTATGTGGAAAACCGCGACGCACTGGCCGCCAAAGGCATTGATGAAATCGCGGTCCTTTCCGTCAACGATCATTTCGTGATGGCCGCTTGGGCAAAATCCACCAAAGCTGAAGGGAAAATCCACTTCATTGCAGACTGGGATGCGGCCTTTGTGAAAGCGCTCGGTCTCGACAAGGATCTCTCCGCTGGCGGCCTCGGCGTGCGCTCCACCCGCTTCTCCATGCTCGTTGAAGATGGTGTCGTGAAGCAGGTCAATATCGAGGACAACCCCGGACAGGCAACGGTATCGTCTGCTGCAGCAATGCTGGCCTCACTTTAGTCGGCGTCAAAGCTCGAATGCCCGAACTGGCCTACCTCTCCCCCTCGAGGGAAAGGTCTTTAGTTTGTCACGTTAGCGTAGGCCAGGTGTCAGAGTTCACCGTGAGAGCACCCTCTTCTGCAAATCCAGGATTTAGCCTTCGCCGAAGGGCAGCTCGTTCTTTCTCTCCGCCAGAGCCGTAAAGGAATGCGCTTAGTCAATCCAGCCACTCGCGCGCCGCTACCACAACCCTGCTTGTCAGTTTACCCATCAACGGGGATGCCATTCGGCTCACCTGCCAATAGAGCGCTGTCTCAATACGATTTCCCGGATCCAGCTCCACAAGCTCGCCGGTTTTCAAATGCGGTTCAGCAAGCTGCACCGGGTTCAGGCCCCAGCCAATGCCGGTCAGGCAGGCGGTAACGAAACCATGCGTTGAAGGAAGCCAATGGGTTGGACGCGCGCAATCGCGGCCAAACTGTTTTTCAACCCACTGACTTTGCAGCCTGTCTTTTCGACTGAAAGTAAGCGAGGGAGCTATCGCAATTGCAGCTTCCGTCACGCCCTCAGCAAAATGGCGAGCCATAAATTCCGGACTTGCAGTAGCGCGATAGGAAAGCTTGCCAAGTGCGGTGACGCGGCAGCCTTGCACCGGCTTTTCCACCGCCGTCACCGCAGCCAGCACCTCTCCCCGGCGTAGCCACTCAGCTGTATGATCCTGATCATCCACTTTGAAATCAAAGAGGATGCCCGTTTCGCCAATATAGCCACTCACTGCGCGAATGAACCAGGAGTCGAGACTGTCAGCATTCACCGCCACCGGAATTGTAACGGACGCTTCATCCCCTGCCATATCGGGAAATGCACCTGCGAGTTCATTTTCCATAAGGCGTACGGTTTCAAAATGACGAGACAGGACAAGCCCCTGAGCGGTTGCCTCACAGGGTAGTCCGCGTCGCACCAAAATCGTCCCGGCCCGCTCCTCTAACAGCTTGATACGCTGTGAGACCGCCGAGGGTGTAACATTCAACGATGCGGCCGCCTTCTCAAACGACCCTTCTCGCAAAACTGCCGCCAAGGCAGCCAAGGCTCCATAGTCCAACATAGTTAGATCTTCTTAATCTGAGTTATTTTCTTTAATTGGACTTAATACACTGAATAAGTAAAAAGCGCGAATACACATTTGAGGGTC
>JBNKQT010000336.1:0-4614 GCA_050297115.1 Ensifer sp.
TCAGCGTTACGCGAATACCAGCATCATAAAATGCCTTCAGCGGATGGCTTTGATAATCGTGAAAAACCTGCAAGGCGATGTTGGAACCCGGGCAAACCTCCAGTACGACATCACTGTCAGCCAACCGTGCCACAAGCGCGGGGTCTTCAATCGCCCGCACGCCATGGCCAATACGCTGCGGCTTGACCAGATCCAGCGCATCACGAACCGAAAACGCCCCGCAGAGTTCGCCTGCATGAATGGAAAGCCCAAGCCCGGCATCGCGCGCAATATCAAATGCGCGTGCAAAATCGGCCACTTTGCCGTTGCGTTCATCGCCCGCCATATTGAAGCCAGTGATTAACGGGTGAGGTAGCGTGGCTGCGTATTCTGCCGCCGCAATCACGCGGTCGACGCCCAAGTGGCGCACGCCGCTGATCATCATGCGGCTTTCAATACCGGTTTTTGCCTTTGCGGCCTCCATGCCTGCTATCAACCCGTCAATATAGGCGTCAGCACTCAGCCCGGCGGCAACGCCATGGTCAGGCGAGGAAATGATCTCGCCGTAAATTGCACCTTCGTCAGCAATCGAGCAAAGATAGCTTTCCGCCAGAAGTGCGAAGTCTTCTTCCGTCTTGAACAGCATTGATGCCGCGTCATAACAATGCAGAAAGCTTGTGAAGTCGCTCCACACATAGGCGCCATCCTTGATGAAGCTCGACGTGTCCACGCCATATTTGTCAGCCTGAAGCTGCACCAGTTCCGGCGATGCTCCACCCTCGATGTGAAGGTGAAGTTCGGCTTTAGTCAGATTGTCAGTCAAAGAAAACTCCTGCCGTAGCGGCCGGGGGCAAGCCCCAGATGTTTGGCAACGGTTTCGCCAATATCGGCAAATGTGGAAAGTACACCGGCGCTGCGCGAAGCAAAGCCGGGGCCGTAAGCCAGAACCGGCACGCGCTCGCGCGTGTGGTCAGTCCCCCGCCACGTTGGATCACAACCATGGTCAGCCGTAATCACAATCATATCGCCGGGTTTGAGCCTGCGGTTGATTTCGGGCAAGCGGCTATCAAACGTCTCCAAAGCCGCCGCGTAGCCGGGCACATCGCGCCGGTGGCCGTAAAGCATGTCGAAGTCAACGAAATTGGTGAAGATGAGGCTCCCATCTTCTGCTTCATCCATTGCGTTCAGTGTTGCTTCAATGAGTGCGGCATTGCCACTTGCCTTGGTGAGCTTTGTAATCCCCTGATGGGCAAAAATATCGCCAATCTTGCCCACCGCATGCACCGTGCGACCAGCCTCAACCAGCCGATCCAGGAGCGTCGGCTCCGGAGGGGGCACAGAGTAGTCGCGGCGGTTGCCGGTGCGCTCAAATGTGGCCGAGGTCTCACCAACAAATGGTCGTGCGATCACGCGCCCGATATTGAGATCATTCACCAGCTCACGTACGGTTTCACAAAGCTTCAAAAGCCGCTCGAGCCCGAAATAATCTTCATGCGCGGCAATCTGAAAAACGGAATCGGATGACGTGTAACAGATTGGCTTGCCGGTTCTGATATGTTCTTCGCCAAGCTGTTTGATAATCTCTGTGCCGGATGCATGGCAATTGCCCAGAATGCCTGGGATTTCGCCCGCCTCGCAAACAGCTTCAATCAGCTCCGGCGGGAACGTATTTTCCAGTTCGGGAAAATAACCCCAATCAAATTTCACCGGCGTGCCGGCAATCTCCCAATGCCCGGATGGCGTATCCTTGCCGTTTGATGTTTCCGTGGCTGCTGCATGGACACCAAAAATTTGCGAGGGAATTTGCATGCCTTCGGGAAACCGTCCAGTCGCCAGTTTGGCAGCGTGCATAAGTCCCAGCACAGACATGTTGGGCAGTTTCAACGGGCCTGCGCGAAGCCCTTCCCTGTCGCCAGCGCCCGCCGCGCAAAACTGGGAAATGTGACCGAGTGTATTTGATCCCTTGTCACCATAGGCCTGTGCATCGGGCCCACCGCCAATGCCAAAGGAATCCAACACAAATATAAATGCGCGTGCCATTCTCATCCCAACTCAATTTTGATCAGACAATCTAGAACATTGCGCGCCCGTTTGAAATGTTTTCCAAACGGAAAAATATAAAATTTCAACCGGGCTCTTTTTTGCAATTGCGTCGCAACTAGGCTAAATGCGAATAGAATTGGCGGCGGGGATTACCGGGGAGGCAGGCAAGCTATGCAGTTTGCAAAGGACATTGAGATGCTGTGCAAAGAGCATGGCCTACGGCTCACAGGTCCGCGCAGGGTTATCATGCAGGTTCTGGAGGAAACATCAGACCACCCCGATGTTGTCGAGCTCCACCGCCGTGTCAGCCTTATCAATCCGTCCGTTTCGCTCGCCACCGTCTACCGGACGATGAACCTCTTTCAGGAAAAGGGTATTCTGGAAAAGCACACATTTGCCGATGGTCGCGCACGTTTTGAAAGCGCCGACCACGAGCATCATGATCATTTGATTGATGTTGAAACCGGCGATGTCATTGAATTCTATTCCGAAGAGATCGAGCGCCTTCAGGAAGAAATCGCCCGTGCGCACGGCTATTCTATCGTCAGCCACAAGCTGGAAATCTACGTGCGACCCGCAAAATCCAAAAAACGCTAACCCACTTCGTGCATTTCCAATCGCCTGACCTTGAGCGATGAATAGACAAGCGCCGCAACAAAAGCGATCGCCATCAGCAATACGATGGTTGGCGCTGGCGCACTGTCGATAAAGAAAGCGAGATACACGCCGAGAAACGACGATATCTCGGCAATCAAAACCGCAACGATCAGCATCTTTGAAAATGTGCGCGTGATCAGAAATGCGATGGCGCCCGGCGCAATCAAAAGCGCGATTGAGAGAATAATACCCACCGATTTCAACGCACCGACAATTGTCAGCGATATGAGAGCCAGTAAACCGTAATGCAGCAGATTAACCCGCAGCCCGACAGCGCGTGCTTGTGCGGGATCAAAGGCATGCAACAGCAAGTCTTTCCACTTCACCGCCAGCAAGACTGCAGTCAATCCGGCGATAATTGCAGTCTCGCCAATATCGCCCCATGAGACCCCCAGCATATCGCCAAACAGAATGTGGTCGAGATGTACATCGGATTGAATTTTCACATACATGACAAGCCCAAGGCCGAACATGCCGGAAAACACGATGCCCATCACCGTATCCTGTTTGACACGACTGTTCGCATCCAGATAGCCAGTCGCGATAGCGCTGAACATACCTGCCACAAAGGCCCCCACAGCCAACGGCAGACCGGCAATATAGGCCAGCACAACACCTGGAAAAACCGCATGCGAAATGGCATCACCCATCAGGGACCAGCCCTTTAAAACCATGAAGCAGGACAGAAGGGCAGCGGGCACGGCAATCAGCGCCGAAATGATCAGCGCATTGGTCATGAACTCAAACTGAAATGGCTCAAGCAGCAGTTCCAGGCTCATGCTTCAGTCTCCAGAGCCCTGGCCGCACGCGAGCGGGCTGCCAATAGCCCATGTTTGGGCGCAAACACAAAAGCAAGAAGAAAAACAGTCGCTTGCAACACGACGATAATTCCCCCCGTTGCACCATCAAGGAAATAGCTGGCATAGGCGCCAATCGCACTAGAAGCTGCACCGATGATGACTGCAATAACAAGCAGGCGCGGAAAACGATCTGTAATCAGATAAGCGGTCGCCCCCGGTGTCACCACCATGCAGATCACCAGAAAAGCACCCACTGTTTGCAGTGCAGCCACTGTGGAGGCAGAGAGCAGGGTGAAAAACAGGGCTTTCAGCAATTGCGGGTTCAGACCGATGGACCGCGCATGATTTTCATCGAAAAACACCACCATCAGATCTTTCCACTTTGCCAGCAGGATTGCCAGCGAGACAAAGCCGATGATAGCCAGTTGCAATGTGTCTTCCGGTGTAATCGCCAATATATTGCCAAGCACAATGGTCTCGATATTCACAGACGCGGGCGAAAGCGACACCATGAAGAGTCCCAGCGCGAAAAAGGACGAGAAGATCAACCCGATGATCGCATCTTCACGCAGCCGGGTGCGCTGGTTCAAAAACAGCATGCCAGCCGCCGCCAGCCCGCCGGAAAAGAAAGCGCCGATAGAGAAGGGCAAGCCCAACATATAGGCGCCTGCGACACCCGGCACGATGGAATGCGAGAGCGCATCCCCGATCAACGACCAGCCCTTCAGCATCAAATAGCAGGAGAGGAATGCGCACACGCCACCCACAAGCGCTGAAACCCAAATCGCATTCAGCATATAGTGATAGCTGAAAGGCTGAAGGATAAGATCCATCATTGCCCGCCATCCTCGGCTTGGTCCGCCGGGCGCTCGACAAACCTGCCAGCCTGCAGCAGCAGTGGTCTTTCATCGTCACTAAATACGCCCACCGACTGGTGTTTCACACCAACTTCATCAAGTGCGAAGTGCCGTAATACGCCACCAAAGGCCAGCTCCAGATTGGCCTGGGTAAATGTGTCCTCGGTCTTGCCACAAGCAAGCACTGTGCCCTTGATCAGTATTGTGCGGTCACAGAATTCAGGAACGCTGCCCAGGTGATGTGTCGAGACCAGCATCACGCGGCCTGCATCGCGCAG
>JBNKQT010000337.1:0-3954 GCA_050297115.1 Ensifer sp.
CCCGGTAGGCGGCGGGGCTCATACCCAGTTGGGTCTTGAAAACACGGGTGAATGACTGAACGTTCGGATAGCCCGCATGCTTCGCCACTTCGGCGACGGGCATATCGGTATTGGCCAGATGACTGGCAGCACGATGCAGGCGCAGGCGACGCACCGTTGCAGTAACGGTCTCGCCATAGATGCCACGATAGATGCGATGCCAATGCCATGGTGAAAGACATGCGACCTCGGCCAGATGGTCGAAGCTCAATTCCTCATCAAGGTGGGCATAGATATAGTCTGTTACCCGGCTCAACCGATCCTGATAGCGCATCCAGTCGCGTTCTGTGGTCATTCGTCACTCCGTTCCAAGACGTGGCGAATGAAGCATAGACCGATTTGACAAATCTTGCTGTTTTACCTGGCGTTATTTTTCGCCACGCTCCCGGCGCAGCTTGCTCCACCAATCCAGGCGCTTGCGCAATTCGCGTTCGAAGCCGCGTTCGGGTGGGTCGTAATAGGTTTGGCGCCCCATTTTTTCGGGAAAATAGTTCTGGCCGGAGAAAGCGTCCGGCTCATCGTGGTCATAGCGATAGCCATCGCCATAGCCTTCCGATTTCATCAGCTTGGTTGGCGCATTGAGGATATGCTTGGGAGGCAGGAGTGAGCCGTGCTCTTTCGCCGCCCGCATAGCCGCCTTGTAAGCCACATAGACACCATTCGACTTCGGTGCCGTGGCCAGATAAACGCACGCCTCCGCCAGTGCCAGTTCCCCTTCTGGTGAGCCCAGATAGTCGTAAGCATCTTTAGCGGCATTGGCGATGACGAGCGCTTGCGGGTCCGCAAGGCCGATATCTTCTGAGGCCATACGCACCAAACGACGCCCCAGATAGAGCGGGTCTTCACCGGCATCGAACATACGGGCGAGATAATAGAGTGCCGCATCAGGATCAGAGCCACGAACCGACTTATGGAGTGCTGAAATCAGATTATAGTGGCCGTCCTGGCCCTTGTCGTAAACGGGTGCACGTCGCTGGACGATATCCAGCATGGCCGCAGGGCCGAAGACTTCCCCCTCACGCGCCGCACGCCAGACTTCTTCTGCCAAAGTCAGAACGGCACGACCATCGCCATCGGCGAGGCTGATGAGCGAGATGCGCGCATCCTCATCAAGCGGCAGCGGCCGGCCCTCCACCTCTTCGGCACGCTTGAGGAGTTCACCAAGGCTCTCTTCATCATGCGAGCGAAACGTGAGAACGCGGGCGCGGGAAAGAAGAGCAGCATTCAGCTCAAAAGAAGGGTTTTCCGTGGTCGCGCCGACAAGGATGATGGTGCCATCTTCCATCACTGGCAGAAAACTGTCTTGCTGGGCGCGGTTAAAGCGGTGGATCTCGTCAACGAAGAGCAGCGTCTGGCGGCCTGACATGCGCCGTGCACGCGCCGATTCGAAGACCTTCTTCAAATCGGAAACGCCGGAGAAAATTGCTGAAATCTGTTCAAAGGCCAAACCGGTTTCGCCTGAAAGCAGGCGCGCGACCGTTGTTTTTCCGGTACCCGGTGGGCCCCAAAAGATCATGGAACCAAGTGTTCCGGAGGCAATCATGCGGCTAAGCGCACCGTCTTCCCCGGTCAAGTGCGGTTGACCGGAAACTTCAGCAAGCGTTTTGGGGCGCAATCGTTCGGCAAGCGGTTTCTTGCCCGCCATTTCAGCCGGTTCATGCGCCCCAAATAAATCACTCATCGGAAAAACTGCCGGATTTGCTGACCATCGCGCTCGATTTCAACACGCCAGCCATTGGAGCGTTCATCAAGAATGCCCTGCAATTGATCGGTGCTGCGAATGCCCTCGCCATTGACCGAAACGATAATGTCACGCGGGCGGAAACCGACGCGGGCGGCAGGTGAACCACGCTGCACATCCACGACCACAACACCCATAACTTCCGTTGCCATGCGCAATTCCTGAGAAAGGCGTGGCGAGAGGTTCGCGGCAACCGCGCCCGCAAAGGGGTTGCGACCTTCCAGCAGACGTTCATCACGCGGCACGGTTTCCGGCGCACGGTCCAGCTTGATTGTCGTGGCCCGAGCCTTGCCGTCGCGCATAACCGTCAATTCTGCCGTCGAGCCCAAACCCGCAGTCAGCAGGCGGTAACCCAGCGCATCGGGGTGTTCCACGGGATGGCCATTCATCGCGACAACGGCGTCTCCGGTTTGCAGGCCAGCCTTTTCGGCGGGGCTGTCTGGCACAACGCTGGCAACAAAGGCGCCACCGGCTCGCTCCAGGCCCAATGCCTGCGCCATGTCTGATGTCAGCGTTTCAAATGTGGCACCTACGTAAGGACGCTCAAAGCTTTTGTCGCCCCGTTCAGCCGCTGCGAGAAAGACCTTCGCAAGGTTGGACGGGATGGCAAAACCAATACCGTTGGAGCCGCCGCTTCGTGAAAAAATCGCTGAATTGATGCCAATCAACTCGCCACGCATATTCACCAGCGCACCGCCTGAATTGCCCGGATTGATGGAAGCATCCGTCTGAATGAAGAAGCCAAAGTCAGACACGCCTACCCGGTTGCGAGCAAGACCGGAAACGATACCGTTTGTCACCGTCTGCCCGACTCCAAAAGGATTTCCGATGGCCAAGGTGAGATCGCCAACTTCAATATTGTCCGAGTCGCCAATGGGCAGTGGCGGCAATTCGTCCGTTGTATTCACCTTCAAGACAGCAAGGTCGACACGGTCATCCTTCATCACAATGGCGGCCGGATATTCGCGCCCGTCTCGAAGAGCCACCTTCACCTCATCAGCACCTTCAATCACGTGATTATTGGTGATGATATAGCCATCTGCGGAGGCAATAACACCAGAACCAAGCGATGACTGCTTTTCCGTGCGCCCCGGTGCACGATTTCCGAAAAACTGGCTGAAGAAGGGATCATCATCAAAGATGGTGCGGCGGCGAACCATGCGTTCAGCGTATACGTTCACAACAGATCGCGCAGTTTCCTTGACCAGCGGTGCGAAAGAAAGCTGTATTTCTGCCTGCCCTTGCGGCAACTGACGCGCCGTCTCAGCAACGGAAACAGATGGTACAACAGCCAAGCTAAGCATCAGGCCTGCAATTGCGTGTCGCAGTCTCATTTTTCGAATCCCTTTTTCAAAAACACCTTACCGCTTTGCTCGGTAGATAGGAAAGACGGCGGGAAAATGAAAGGTATGCTTTTCCCTCACTCTGTCAGCTATCTGTAAGGTTGCAGCTCGTAGTTTGTCCGAATAGCAATCGGGAAGGCCACGATGAAACCGCAGACCTCAGAAAAAGACGAGCGCATTGCCGTTTGGGATTTGCCAGTGCGCCTTTATCACTGGCTTCAGTTTTTTGGCATTATCGCTGCAGCGACCACCGGTTTTCTCCTGGGAGCCTTATGGATCAATATTCATGTGGCCGCCGGTATTACGGTATCCATTCTCGTAATTGGCCGTATCATCTGGGGCTTTACGGGCAGCACCTATTCACGCTTTTCTTCTTTTGTGCCCTCACCTGCAAAGCTCTTTTCCT
The DNA here is from genome assembly GCA_050297115.1 of Ensifer sp. Classification (GTDB taxonomy): domain Bacteria; phylum Pseudomonadota; class Alphaproteobacteria; order Rhizobiales; family Rhizobiaceae; genus Ensifer_A. Next base: position 3,530 of record JBNKQT010000337.1, read on the forward strand.
ATGTGCGAGAAATGCGACAGGGACATCCATCACACCATTTGGGACACAATCCGCTTGGCGCCGTGATGATATTACTTCTCTTTGCGGTGCTGATCGGGCTTTCGGTCACCGGGTTCCTGACATGGGGCGGTGTTTTCAAAACCGGCCCGAGTGCACCATTTATCAGCTACGCCAGCGGGATGGGCGCACGCGAAATACATGAAGCTCTCGCCCTCACACTTCTTGGCCTGATCGTGCTTCATATCGCTGGTGCTGTTTTGGAAAGCTGGCGGACGCGGGAAAACCTCCCTGCTGCAATGGTGACCGGCAAGAAAGAAGACAGCCCGGAAGCCACACCTTCCGCGAACCGCCCGTCACGCCCTCTTCTGGCAATTGCTGCGCTTTTCGCTGTTTTATTACCCGCGACAATTGCTGCTCTCACACTT
>JBNKQT010000338.1:0-2654 GCA_050297115.1 Ensifer sp.
CAACAAAGCTGCTATCCGCTCTGTGCATAACTATTGAGCAATAAAGGCCTTTTGCCATTCTTCTCAATTTCCGCTTTTGACGTACTTCGCCACAGTCTGGCCCTCTATGTTACCAGTGTATAACATCCCCCAAGGTTTCCATTGTTGGGCGATTGGTGGCAAAACCGGTGCATGACGAATCTCGATATTGTGGCGCTTTGCATATTTATCGCACTCTGGCTCGGCTTTTCGGTGTTAACCGATGGGCGCCGCTCTCCGTCGCGTCCCAGCCTCACCAACCTGATGAACAACTATCGGGCCCGCTGGATTGAAAACTCCCTGAAACGCGACCTCAAGATTATCGACACACAGATCATTGCCGGTCTGCAAAACGGCACCGCATTTTTCGCTTCAACAACGATATTCGCGCTCGGTGGCTGCTTTGCACTCCTTGGCGCATCCGAACAGGCTCAGGCAATCTATGACGACTTGCCCATGATCGCCGATGCCGGGCGAGCAATCTTCGAAATAAAGGTGGGCGGGCTGGCAATCATCTTCGGCTACGCCTTTTTCAAATTTGGCTGGTCCTATCGTCTGTTCAACTATTGCTCCATCGTCTTTGGCTCCGTCCCCATGACAGAACCAGCCCGAATCGACCCAAAACAGGCAGACGCCATAATTGCCCGCGTCGTGCGCCTCAATGTTCTCGCAGGCCGCCATTTCAACGCGGGACTACGCGCCATTTTCCTGTCGATTGGTTACCTCGGCTGGTTCATTGGACCTTATATTTTCATTCTCACGACACTTTTTGTCGTGACAGTCCTCATCCGCCGACAATTCTTTTCAGAGGCCAGGAAAGCGCTTTTATGACACCCTCCACTGTAAATTGCGGACTTCCAAACCATGCCTGAAGGACGCATGTCGCAAAGGCTGGAACATGTCGACGTTGCCCGCGGCTTGGCACTGCTGGCGATGGCAACCTACCATTTCAGTTGGGACCTCGAGTTTTTTGGCTACCTCGAACCAGGCACGGCCAATACCGGCCTTTTGAAAATCTATGCGCGCTGTATCGCCTCTTCATTCCTCATTCTGGCAGGCATGAGCCTATTTTGGGCGCATCAGTCCGGCTTCAGCAGCAAAAGCTTCACCAAACGGCTCCTCAAGGTCGGCGGAGCTGCAGCACTGATCACGATAGCAACCTGGTTTGCGATGCCGGATGCATTCATCTTTTTCGGAATCCTGCACCAAATCACATTGGCCAGCATTCTGGGGCTCGCCTTCATTCGCCTGCCCGCCATTGTCACGATTGGCGCTGCTGCATTCTTTATTGCCGGTCCTCATTTCCTGCGCGATGCCACCTTCAACAGCTGGTGGCTCTATTGGGTTGGCCTATCCACCCAGCCACCACTTTCAAATGACTATGTGCCGGTCTTCCCATGGTTTGGTGCGGTTCTCTCCGGCATTGCAATTGCCAGCCTTGTTGAAACATTCAACCTGCGCCAAAAACTGGCATCACATGCCACCCAAAAAAACGGCGTGTACAAGTTATTTTCGGCGGCAGGCCGCCACAGTCTTGCCATCTATCTCATTCATCAGCCCATTCTCATCGCCTTGGTGTGGACCGTTTCTCAGATTATTCCGGCCCCACAAGCGGACCCTGACGTGACATTTATCAATGAGTGCAAGGCAATCTGTATGCAAGATAACGTTGAAGATCCGGTGGCCTGCAACCGCTATTGCGCTTGCACGCTCGAAAACTTGAAACAAAGCAATATCTTGGTCGATGGACAGTTTCAGACAAACATTGACGGTTATGAAGAAAAAGTAATGAGAATCACGGAACAATGCTTGTTCCAGTCTCAGTAGACGAGGTAGGTATCATGAACGCATACCGATCCAGACCGTTGAACTTCCCATGGCCACCGCTCATTTACGCGGTAGCGGCATTGATTGCCTACGGCGTCCATCTTTTCTTACCACTCAGCGTCAGCCCCATGACCGGCATCGTGGCCGTCAGCATCGGCGGCATACTTCTGGCGATTGGCGTTTTCTTCGATCTCTGGGCATTGAAGACCCTTCATGATCAACATACGACCGTCATGCCTAACCGCTCTGCCTCTCACCTTGTCACATCAGGCCCATACCGCATCTCTCGCAACCCCGTGTATCTGGGCTACACACTATCGCTGTGCGGGCTCGGATTAATCTCCGGCATTGCATGGCTGCCGCTGGCTGCCTTCATCTCTGCAACAGCAACCTATTATCTGGTTATCAAGCGGGAAGAAATGCACCTTCTGTCCAAATTCGGTTGCGATTTTGAACGCTACCGCAGATCAGCCCGGTGCTGGATATAAACTGAAACCCTGCTACCGCAGCTAGGTGCTGACACCAATCTCGGCCATACGCGTCAAACAAGACTCTTCGATATTATCAAGCTCAGTCAGCGTATCTTCAATATCTTTGCGTTTCTGCTTTAGATCATCACGCTTTTCAGCAACACGCTGCATAAGAAGCTTCAACTGCCCCACCTCGCCCGGCGGGTCTTTGTAGACCAGAATAATCTCGCGAATTTCCGCAATTGAAAACCCGATACGACGTCCCCGCAGGATGTTCTGGATCAACCGGCGGTCTGCTTGTCGAAACAAGCGTGTACGCCCCTTCCTTTCAGGATGAAT
>JBNKQT010000339.1:0-8000 GCA_050297115.1 Ensifer sp.
ACATCCGTTGTCCACTTACGGGCAATGAAGCGATCCTGAACTTCGTTGATCACCCGCATCTGTTCTTCCAGCGGGGTTTCCATGAACCATTTGGTGAGCCAGAAGCCACTGATCACCTTGTCCATAAAGACAAATTGGCCAAGCTCGCGGGCCGTAACAGGGCTGGAATCCAGCTTGCCATAGATGACCCAATTGGCGCGGTTGGGCATGGAGAAAAAGACATCGCTCGAAAGCTGGTTGGATACGGCATCCAGCATGATGCGTGGTTTTTCAACTTTGGAAATCTGTTTGAATTGCTCCAGAACGTCCTTATCGTTTTCATCAAGCACATAGGCGGCGCCCAAGGCCTTCAAAGGCTCGATCATTTCCTTGCGGCGCACGAAAACGATTGGCTTGTAGCCCTCATCCTTTGCCAGGGCGATGATCAATTTGCAGAGCTGGCTGGCACCAGCGGTGAGAACGAAGCTTTCAGTCTTGGCCTTGCGGACGAGTTCAAACATTGCCATGGCGGTGAGGGGATTGACCACATGGCCTGCAGCATCTTCATCCAGCATCTGCGGCTTGACTGGTATACAGCTTTTGGCCGAAGTGATTGCGTATTGAGCCCAGGAACCTGAGCCGTCAGGTGTGGCAGTAAAGGCAACGCGCTTGCCGACAAGGCTTTCAGCATAACCGCCGGAACCGGAAATGACCTCGCCGACACCTTCAAAGCCAGCTGGCTTGCCCTGTTGCCGGGGTTGGCCATACTCACCCTTGATAAAATGGAGATCGGACGGATTGATGTTGGCCATCGCCATCTTGATCAGAACCTGACCATCCTGCAGAGTGGGCAGGGGGAATTCGCCGTATTCTAGGAACGGTTCCATGGAATCGAATGTGATTCCGGTTTGCGTACCGGAATAACCGTCGCCCTTCAGCAAAAGCGCATGGGTAGTGGTTGGCAATGTCATAGTTCTCCTCCCTCCGCGAAAAATGTCAGTTATTGTTTCGCGTAATTTTCTTTGCAATTTGTTCAAGGATGAACTTATTATGATTCTACGTCAATGTGGAATCCGGGGTGAAAAACCGGAATTAGACAAAATCGGGAGGATATGATGAACGCGCAAATGGCAGACTATTTGAGCTCGCTTTACGGCCTTGAGGGCAAGGTGGCACTGGTAACTGGTGGTGCAACCGGCATTGGCCGGATGGTAGCCGAAGCGTTGGTCAACGCGGGTGCTACAGTTTACATCGCGTCGCGCAAGGGCGCTGATTGCGCCCGTGTTGCAGATGAGTTGAATGCACTTGGTGCTTCCGGTTCGGCAGAAGGTTTTGGGGCTGATCTTTCCACGGAAGAAGGCATCAATGCGCTGAGTGCGGAAATTGCCAAGCGCACCGACAAGCTGCATATTCTTTTCAACAATTCCGGCGTTTCATGGGGCGCTCCCATGAAAGATTTCCCGCATGCAGCCTGGGAAAAGGTGATGAACATCAACGTGGCGGCGGCATTTACACTCACTCGCAACCTGTTTCCGCTTCTCAAAGCGGCTGCGACAGATGAAGATCCGGCACGCGTGGTCAATATTGGTTCTGTTATGGGCATCATGCCATTCGCCGATGGTGCCTATTCCTATTCGGCGTCCAAGGCTGCCATTTTGCATCTCACTCAGATTCTCGCCCAGGAATTTGCTTCCAAGCGCATTACCGTGAATGCATTTGCGCCCGGACCGTTCCAGTCACGCATGACGGCCTTTGCGACCGATGGCGAAGAAAAGGCCAGGAAGGTTGGCAAGGGCGTGCCACTCGGTCGTATCGGCTCTCCCATGGATATTGCCGGTGCAACGCTCTTCCTGTGCTCCAAAGCCGGTTCCTACGTGACTGGCACGACCATTCCGCTGGATGGCGGATTGCACAATGTGACCCATACCGGGCTTTTTGATATGGACTGATTGGAGAGGGGCGGCGTTTATGCGTCGCCCTCGATCTCCTTCAAACCTGATTTGAAGCGTTTCCAATTGGCAATGTAGTGGCTGGCGGACATTTTCAGGCCCGCGATCGCACTCTCATCGAGCGTACGGACGGCCTTTGCCGGTGCGCCAACAATCAGCGAATTGTCTGGAAACTCCTTGCCTTCGGTTACGAGGGCGTTGGCTCCTATAAGGCAGTTTTTGCCAATTTTTGCGCCGTTGAGCACGGTTGCGCCCATGCCAACCAGGGAATTGTCGCCGATTGTGCATCCATGGATAATCGCTCCATGGCCGATTGTGCAGCCTTCACCGATTGTGATCGGGAAGCTGGGGTCGGTATGCATGACGGTGTTTTCCTGAATGTTTGAGCCCTTGCCAATGGTGATGGCCTCATTATCGCCGCGAATGACCGTGCCAAACCAGATGCCGACATCCTCGCCAATGATGACCTTGCCGATGACCGTTGCTGTTGGGGCAACCCAATAATTGCCTGATGGCGGTGTTTCCGGCCTGACGTCATCGATCTGAAAAAGCGGCATGTGTTCCTCCTCGCGAATGTTTCGTTACGTTTGTGGCGGGATTGGTGTTTGGTTTCAAGCCCGAAGGCCATTATCCGGTTGACAAGCAGGGTCTCATGATTGCAGTTGCAGGCACAATTTGCCGCACGACTTTTAAACTACGCGGCGCGCCACCATATCCTTTTGGGTAGCGGGTAAAGGAAGTGTTGTCGATGATGGGCTTGGATATCACCGGTATCTATGCGTTTCTCCAGGTGATCATGATTGACCTGGTGCTGGCGGGTGATAACGCCATTGTAATTGGTATGGCCGCTGCCGGTCTCGACAAGCACGTGCGAAACAAGGCAATTCTGATCGGTATTCTGGCTGCAACGGTGTTGCGCATTGCCTTTGCTCTTGTGGCAACCCAGCTACTGGCGATCACTGGTCTGCTGTTGGCCGGTGGCATTCTGCTGCTTTGGGTTTGCTGGAAGATGTGGCAGGAGCTGCGCGTTCAGCCCGAAGCCTTGCTTGCTGGCGAAGAAGCCCTTGAAAATATGGATTTGGATGCAGACGGCAAAATTGCCGGAGGCTGTAGCGGCAAGACACTCAAACAGGCTGTGATCCAAATCATCATTGCTGATGTGTCCATGTCGCTGGACAACGTATTGGCTGTTGCCGGTGCTGCTCACGATCATGCAACCGCGCTTGTTTTCGGATTGGCGCTTTCCGTACTGTTGATGGGTGCAGCATCGTCATTCATCGCAGGCCTGTTGAACCGGCACCGCTGGATTGCCTGGGTTGGATTGCTGGTTATTCTTTATGTTGCGCTGAACATGATGTTTGACGGAATGGATGAACTGACGGCGGGCGCGATGCCATATATTCCGGTGCTCAAGGGATAATCAGCCGGGAGCGTGTTATTGACCGATTTTTATCGAAAAGCTCTGGACGAAGGCGAAAAGATATTCTCCGTCGCGCCGATGATGGACTGGACGGATCGCCATTGCCGCTATCTGCACCGGCTGATGACGCGCCACGCGCTGCTTTATACCGAGATGGTGGTGGCTGATGCGGCAATTCACGGAGTGCGCGAACGCCTGCTTGGTTATGATGCGAGCGAGCATCCAATCGCTTTGCAGCTGGGCGGTTCTGATCCGGATAAGCTGGCGCAGGCGACCGAAATTGCTCTTGTTTTTCAATATGATGAAATAAACTTGAATGTCGGGTGCCCGTCTGACCGTGTTCAGTCGGGTACATTTGGCGCTTGCCTGATGAAGACACCGGAACTCGTTGCCGAATGTGTGGCTGCGATGAAGAAGGTCTCCGATGTGCCGGTGACCGTAAAGTGCCGCATCGGTGTGGATGATCAGGATCCAGAGGCCGCACTGCCCGCATTGGTGGACCGCGTGTTGGACGCTGGGGCCGACGCACTGTGGGTCCATGCGCGCAAAGCCTGGCTTGAAGGGCTGAGCCCAAAGGAAAACCGTGATATTCCACCGCTGGACTATGAAATCGTCTACCGGCTGAAAGAGGCGCACCCGGATGTCTTCATCGGCATCAATGGTGGCATTCAAACACTGGAAGAGGCCAGAGCGCATCTGGAGCATGTAGATGGCGTGATGCTGGGGCGGGCCGCCTACCACAATGCGTCCATTCTGACCGGTGTTGATGCGCTGGTTTATGGCGATGACAATGCGCCAGTTAGCCGTGATGCATTGCGCGATGCGATGATGGATTATTGTGCGCGGCATATTGCCAGTGGCGGGCGGCTTTCGCACGTAACCCGCCACATGGTGGGACTTTTCCACGGTGCGCCAGGCGCCAGACGTTATCGCCAGAGACTTTCTACACAGGCGACGAAGCCCGGGGCGGGGCCAGAGGTCATCGCCGAGGCATTTTTTGCGCTCAGCGAGGCCGCAACAGCTTTAGCTGGCTGAAACAGGCTTGAGATTGACAGCCTTTGATGCGGCCTGCAGCGACGGGAAATATTCTACATCCGGCTCTGAGACATGATGTGCTTCCAGCATCTGGCGCGTTTCATCAGACGCACCGGCAATCATGTAGCGGACACCGCGCCATTTGGCACGTCGCACGGAACCCTCAATGACATTGGCCGCCGTTGAGTCCATAAAGGGCACGGCAGAGCAATCGAGAATGAAGTTCTTGCGTTGGTCAGCGATACGGTCGAGAACAGCACCGACCCGGGACGCTGCTCCAAAGAAGAAGACACCGGAAATATGATAGACCACCGTGTCGGGGTCTGTTGCGCGGATGGGGCTTTCCTGTTCTTCGTCATCCTCGGTGGTGACGTGTTCGGTTTTCTCCGCGATTTCAATATGTTTGCCCATGCGATCGATGAAGATGAAAGCGCCGAGCGTGAAGCCGACAATGATACCTTCTGTCAGATCGCGGAAGATCACGAAGAGGAAAGTTGCCGCAAGCACGAGCGTGTCGGCACGCGATGATCGGATCAGTGCACTGATGGAGTGTTTTTCAACCATGTTGTAGGCCACGAAGGCCAACACGCCAGCCAGAGCGGCAAGGGGGATATAGCTTGCCATCGGCGCCGCAACGAGCAGAAAGATCAACAGGAACAGCGAATGCAGCATGCCCGACACCGGGCTGGTAGCACCTGAACGCACATTCGTGGCAGTACGGGCGATGGTACCGGTGACACATATGCCGCCAAACAGCGACGAAACGATGTTGGCCGCGCCCTGGCCAATCAACTCCATGGATGAACGGTGACGGCGGCCCGTCATGCCGTCAGCAACCACAGCCGACAGGAGGGATTCGATTGCGCCAAGCAGCGTGAAGGAAATGGCGTCGGGAAGAACGCGCACGATCAGCTCCGGGTCAAGCGATGGCAGCTTCGGCATGGGAATGGAGCTGGGGATGCCACCGAATTTCGTCCCGATCGTTTCCACAGGCAGGCCAAGAAAATAGGCGGCAAGTGAGGCGACAGTAACGGCCATCAGCAAGCCCGGCCAGTTGGGCCGCAACGCTTTGAGGCCGACAATAATGAGGATGGTCAAAGCGGCAAGGCCCGTTGCTGCAGGGCTGAAGCTTCCGGCATTTTCGGCAAGAACAAATAGCTTGTCGAGGAGTGGACCTGGCTCCTTGCCTGCAAAAGACAAGCCGAAAAGGTCGTGAATTTGGCTCGCAAAGATGATGATGCCTATGCCCGCAGTAAAGCCAACCGTAACAGGATAGGGAATAAACTTGATATAGCGGCCTAGCCTGAACCAGCCCGCAATGATCATGAATATCCCGGACATGGCAGTGGCCAGAATGAGGCCCTCGACACCGTTTTTGGCGACTGAAGCAGCCACCAGCACGATGAATGCGCCTGCCGGGCCGCCGATCTGGTGGCGACTGCCGCCAAGCAGCGACACGATGAACCCGCCGAAAATGGCCGTGTAAAGCCCGCGATCCGGGGTGACGCCGGAGGCGATGGCAATAGCCATGGAAAGTGGTAGGGCGACGATGGCGACCGTGAGGCCGGATATGGCATCGCGGCGTAAATGGTCGAAGGAATAACCTTCTTCCAAAACGCTGAGCGTCTTGGGCTTCAAACTGTCAGTCATAATGTGCCTGCCTTCAAGTTAAGACGGGCGGGGCGGCTTTCGCTCACAATAAATCATAAAAACCTACTTGGTGCTGCGACCATCGCGGGCATGCAAACATGCTTCGCGAAATAGGTTCTTATCATTGACCACGGGCCAGAACCGTCTCGCCGGATTGGGAGATTTCCATGCGTATATCCGAATCCTTTATTCGTTGCAAAAACTCCTTGCAGTCTTGGAATAGGGGGCTTCTTCGCATATGCACAAGACAAAGGGAATTTCTGGAGAGAATGCATGCCTCACATCCTCTGGGCAGCGCTTGGTGGCGCATTGGGTTCATCATGCCGGTATCTGGTTGGCGTTTGGGCCTTGCGCTTTTTCGGCTCGGGTTACCCCTGGGGGACATTTATTGTGAACGTGGTTGGCTCGTTTCTCATTGGTGGGTTGGCCGAGTTTATCGCCCTGAAACTAAACGCTTCTGCTGAACTGCGCATTTTGCTGGTGACTGGGTTTCTTGGTGGCTTCACCACCTTTTCCGCGTTTTCATTGGATGCAATCTCGCTTTTTGAACGCGGGGCGCTGGGGCTTACGGCGGCATATGTGATCTCAAGCGTGGCTCTTTCGATCCTGGCAGTGTTTGCAGGGCTGGCTTTGGTGCGCGCAATCGTTTAAACGCTGCCGCTTCCAGACAATGCGAAAGTTATGGCCATGGCGGGTATCGAACATATTGAAGTAAGCGACGATGAGGCAGGCATGCGCCTCGATCGCTGGTTCAAGGTGCATTATCCGGGCCTCGGCTTTGGCGCTTTGCAGAAGCTTTTGCGTTCCGGGCAGGTGCGCATTGATGGCGGTCGTGCGAAGACCGACACGCGGGTGCAGCCGGGCCAAAAGGTGCGCATTCCGCCGATGAATGTGGATGCCAAGGGCTCCAAGCCGCCATCCGGCAAAGAACTGAAGCATTCTGGCGACAGCGAGCTTCTCAAGCGCATGTTGTTGCACGAGGATGAAAAGGTCTTCGTGCTGAACAAGCCCGCCGGGTTGGCTGTTCAGGGCGGTTCTGGTGTTACCCGGCATATCGACAAGATGCTGGAGGCCTGGACCAACAAAAAGGGCGAGAAGCCCCGCCTTGTTCACAGGCTGGACCGGGACACATCCGGCGTGTTGGTGATTGCACGCTCGCGCGGTGCTGCGCAAAAGCTGACAGCGGCTTTCCGCGAACGCGATACGAAAAAGACCTATTGGGCTCTGGTAAAGGGCGTGCCGCGCAAACGCGAAGGCAAGATTTCGACCTGGCTTGTGAAATACCAGACGCCCGATGGCGACAAGATGCGGGTCTGCGAGCATGGCGAGCCGGGGGCGGATCATGCAGTGTCGTTCTATAGGGTGCGCGAGCAAGCAGGGCAGGATCTCGCATGGCTGGAAATGGAGCCCTATACAGGCCGCACACACCAGCTTCGCGTTCATGCAGCCCATATCGGGCATCCAATCATTGGCGATCCGAAATATTTTGAAGCCGATGTAAACTGGAGTTTCCCCGGTGGCATGCAGAACCGCCTGCACCTGCATGCGCGTCACATTGACATTCCGCACCCTTCCGGTGGTCGCCTGAAGGTGACCGCACCTCTGCCACCGCACATGGTTCAGAGCTGGAACCTGCTTGGCTTCGAATCCGATCCGCAGGAGGATGGGGATTGAAGCTCGTTCTTTTTGACTGCGATGGGACGTTGGTCGACAGCGTGGCGCTGATTCACGAAACCATGCGACGCACCTTTGCAGATTTCAAAAAGCCCGACCCGCCGGAAAGCGCGACGCGGGCGATTATTGGTCTCACGCTGGATATTGCGATTGCCCGGATGCTGGGTCGCGAACATTCCGATCAGGAATGCGTTGAAATGATGGCCCATTACAAATCGCTGTTTGGGCCAGTGCGGGCTGAAGGCTTCACAGAACCATTGTTTTCAGGGATTTCTGAAATGCTGAATGGCTTG
>JBNKQT010000340.1:0-6136 GCA_050297115.1 Ensifer sp.
CATTGTTGAAACCCATGCGGTTAATCACGGCCATATCGTTCACAAGCCGAAAAAGACGCGGTTTGGGATTGCCATCCTGCGGGCGCGGCGTCACCGTGCCGATCTCCGTCAGCCCGAAACCAAGCTTCAAAATTTCAGCGGGCACTTCGGCATTCTTGTCATAACCAGCGGCAAGCCCCAGCGGGTTGGCAAAATGCAGGCCCGCCACATCCACCGCCAGACGCGGGTCAGCTTCAGGCGAGCAGATTGGCAAAAGTCCGCTTTTAAGCCCCTTGATGGAAACGCCGTGTGCAGTCTCCGGATCAAGTGTGAAAAGCGCTTTGCGGCCGAATTTCGAAATCAAACTCATGCGCCTCAAATCTCCGGAAATATGTGGTCGCCATCGCTCCCAAGCGGCAGCGGCTTTTCCCAAACCACCGCATCCAGCGGCAAATTGGCATAAAGATGGGGAAATAGATCACCACCGCGCGAGGGTTCAAAACGCAACGCCTCGCCCAGCATTGCCCCGTCAACCGCCACAAGAAGAAGTCCGGCCTGACCGGCAAAATGCAGCTCGGCTGTGCGCTTGGCCTGTTCTGCGGTTGAGAAGTGAATATAGCCATCCGTCAAATCTATGGCAGCCCCCTCAAACACGCCCTTCTTGCGCGCTTCCTGCCACAGTGTTTCGGGAACGATCTTATAAATCATTGCATCCATCGCCATTTCACCGCTTAAACCAGAGGCCAATGCCGTGTTACAATGCGCTGGCCCTCAGGAGGCATAAGGCATAGCCAGGCGCTTTGGGCAAGAGGAGGTTGCCATGAAACCGACATTCATTCCCATTCTATGTGCCGCTTTTATCGCCACCAGTGTCACCACACAGGCGGGCGAAAACGGACGCTATCAGCTTCAGCAAACGCCCAACGGCGTTGTCCGCCTCGACACACAAACCGGTGAGCTTTCCTATTGCCATGATGCCGATGGCACGCTTACCTGTGCGTCAAGTGAAGGGGAGGACATCATCAGGCAAAAAATCGAGGCTCTTGAGGCCCGAATCGCGGCGCTGGAAGCCAGCCTTTCCAACAAAGAGCTGCCTTCGGATGAAGAACTGGAGCGCGGTTTCTCCATCATGGAAAACTTCATCAAGCGTTTCAAAGGTTTTGCGGACGAATTGGAGGGGAAGAAACCCGATCAACCCGAGGCACTTCCGCAAAAGATATAAAAGCAGTATACAGTCCATGTTCTCATGCGCGGAGAGACGCATGCGGAATACTCTTGGGAGGGAGTTCGTGGCATCAGATTTAACAATTATCATCGCAGATGATCATCCGCTTTTTCGCGGGGCGTTGCGTCAGGCCGTCAATGGGCTTGAGCCGCAGCCAGACATTATAGAAGCTGAAGATTTCTCATCCGTTCGTGCGGCGGTCGCTGAAAATCCCGAAGCCGATATTCTGCTTCTTGACCTCACAATGCCCGGCATGAACGGGCTGACCGGCCTCATGTCGCTACGCTCGGAATTTCCAGGCCTGCCGGTTGCCATCGTCTCGGCAAGCGAGGATCAGGGCACCATTCAGCGCGCTTTCGAGCTGGGCGTTGCCGGTTTCATCCCAAAATCTTCCGGCATTGACGACATTCGCCGCTCCGTCACAATCGTGCTTGATGGCGGCATTGCAGAACCGGAAGACTTTGTTCCCGGCAACGACCATGATCCCGAAATCGGAGACCTTTTGCAGCGGCTGCAAACGCTGACCCCGCAACAGTCCCGCGTTCTCGGCATGTTGTCGGAAGGTTTGCTCAACAAGCAGATTGCCTATGAGCTGGGCGTTTCGGAAGCTACCATCAAAGCCCATGTTTCTGCAATCCTGCTAAAGCTCAACGTGGACAGCCGCACCCAGGCGGTTATCCAGCTTTCCAAAATCGGGCAGGCGCAAACCGCCTAAAATTGCGGATAGGCGAGGATTTTATTCCTGTGTTACTTTACTCCAACGTAGCGCTTGTTTAGTTTCGGCAAAATCAAGCGTACGTAGCCATTTTACGCACGCGACATTCAGGGCCACGAGCTATGATTTCACACGACGGCATCTGGGGCGCCATCGACGCATTGGCCGCCCGCTATGACCTTTCCCCGTCCGGACTTGCGCGCCGGGCAGGGCTTGACCCCACTGCATTCAACAAGTCCAAACGCCTGAGCGCGGATGGGCGTCTGCGCTGGCCGTCAACCGAATCGCTGTCAAAAATTCTGGATGCCACCGGTGCCAGCCTTGATGAATTCATGGCGCTCATCAATCAAAACACACCCGGCGATGATGGCCTTCCTTCAGGAAATTTCCCGGCACAACAGCCCTCCATTCCGTTACTTGGATTTGCACAGGCTGGTGCGGGCGGCTTTTTCGATGATGGCGGATTTCCCGCCGGCCAAGGCTGGGATGTCGTCGATTTTCCCACCGCGCCCAACCAAAAAGCCGGGGTCTACGCGCTGGAAGTACAGGGCGAAAGCATGATGCCGCTTTATCGTGACGGCGATGTATTGATTGTCGAACCCGGTGCACAGGTGCGGCGCGGCGACCGTGTCGTCGTCAAAACCCGCGAAGGCGAAGTCATGGCGAAAGTCCTGATGCGCCAGAGCCCGAAATCCATCGAACTCCTGTCCATCAACCCCGAACATGAAAACCGCACATTCGACATGGCGGATGTAGAATGGGTGGCGCGTATCATCTGGGCCAGCCAATAGGAAATTATTCCATTTCATGCCCCGGCTTGAAGGTGCCAACAAGATACCCTATCTGCCTTCAGCAGAACAATTGAGAAGCGGAACCTATGTCAAAGCAGATCACAATCGAAGAAGCCCTCATCTATGTCATGATCATGACGTCAGCCTCAGACAGCGCCATGAGCGACGAGGAACTGGCGCGCATTGGTCGACTGACCCGCTTCCTGCCGGTTTTCGAGGACTTTGATGATGAAAGGCTGATTGAAGTTTCGCGGGATTGCTCGGCAATCGTCAACGGCCCTGAAGGGCTCGACGTCCTGCTCGAAGTGATCAAGGATTCCCTGCCCGAACGGCTCTACGACACAGCTTACGCACTGGGTGTGGAGGTCGCAACAGCCGACATGGTTCTCAAAACTGAAGAATTGCGCATCCTGCAATTGCTGCGTGATCGCCTTGGCATTGAAAAACTGACAGCCGCCGCCATCGAACGCGGTGCTATTGCCCGTTTCAAAAAGATCTGACCTTTTCAAAGCCCACCGGGAAAATAGCGCAGAAAAAGCTCATCAAGCGTTCCATCTTCGGCAAGTGCCACAAGAGCAGCATCAAAGGCGCGTGACAGTGGTTCTCCCTTGCGTGTCATGATCGCCATGCCCTCGCCCAGGAAATGACGCGAATAAAACGGGCCGCCAAGAAAATGGCAACACCCGTCTGCGTCCGCACTCAACTGCCAGAAGGAAAGCTGCAGCCCTGAGCCGAAAGCCGCCAAAACCTCACCCTTTTTCAAGGCGTCCAGCAACAGTTGCCGGTCATCAAACGGCTTTTGCTTTAAATTGGGGAAGAAGGCTTTCAGCATTTCGGCATGCACCGACCCGGCAATCACACCCACGTCCTGGTCTGCCAGGTCGGCTGGCTCGGCGAGACCCTCTGCCTTTTGCGAATGAACAGAAAAACGCGCGGGCAATGTAAGATAGGGCCTGCTGAATTCGTATTGCTGACGCATCTGCCTTGTCACGGCAACACCGGCAATCACGGCATCCCCGGCACGCGCATCCAGCGTGCTTTGCAGCTCGTCGAAGGGAAGCACCTGGATCTGGCATTTCTGCTCAACATTCAGTTCGCGGCAGATTTCGCGCACCAGATCCACATTAAACCCGGCAATTTTCCCGCCCGCATCGGCAAAACTGAAAGGTGGAAAATCCGCAGTCGTCAGAAATCGGATTCTTGGAACATTGGAAATGTCAGGGCTTGCACGATGCTCATGCACATTTACCGTCAATGCTATTCCATCGGCTTTGGCAATACTGACCCAAAATAATCCAATAAAGACAAGAAAAAACATTCCGGCTCGCAGAAACCCATGACTTTCCGGAGGTTTCATCACCGTTCTATTTGCTATTGTGCGTGGCATATTTACGTAATGTTCCTCAGTATCGCGTCGTTTGGTTCATGTATTCAGATATCTATCGTTTCGCAAATATGAAGGCCGCGCATCCGGCAAAAATCAGCGAAGCAACCTTAACAACGCCTCCTCGTTCAAAACAAGCGATTTCACCGACACGCTTTGCGGAAAAGCCCCAACAAAACGTGACGGCGGCACTTGCCCAAGACACTGATTTTCAATCCAAAATTCAATTTTTGATGCATCTTGGCATCGGCAAGCCACTGATTGACAAAGCGGTGGAGAAAGCCCACGCCAATGGCACTGACCCGGAGATGGAACTTCTCGCCAGCGGTCAGATTGAACCGGATGCCTATTACGAGGCCGTTGCCAACATTCTCGGCGTACCATTCCTCAGCGATATCTCTGGCGAATACATTGCCGACAGCGATGTGCTGGACACCCAGCTGGTTGAGACCACAATGGTACGCATCAACCATCCGACTTCTACCCCGGTGGTGGCCATCTGCCCCCTGCTCCATCACTTACCCGCCATTTTGGAGCGTTGTGAAAGTGCACCGACCTTCAAGCAATCCATTGCTGTGGCAACACCTGAAACCATCCGCAAAGCCGTGTGGAAAGCGGGAGAAGCCCGGCGGCTTGCAGCCACGCAAAATCAGCTTTTCGATGACCAGCCATTGTTCAGCGCCAGAACCACGCTCAGCGGAACCCAAGGCTTTATTGCCGGTCTTATATTCACAGCACTGGTCACATGCTTCCTGCTTGCGCCCTGGAGCACATTTCAGGTCGTGCATATTTTTCTGTCTTTTCTTTATCTCGCCTCTCTGGCCCTCCGGTTCCTGGCGGTCGGGCCATGGCAACGACGAGGCGAACACACAACGACCAGCGACGAAAAACTTCCTGTCTACACCGTCCTGGTCGCCCTCTACAGGGAAGAGGCATTAATACCCCAATTGGTCAAAGCCCTGAGCCGCATCAACTGGCCCAAATCACGCCTCGATATCAAACTCGTTTGCGAGGCAGACGACCTTCCCACCATCGCTGCCGCCCGGAAATATGCGCGCGGAGGTCAATTCGAAATCGTTGAAGTGCCGCCATCACAACCGCGCACCAAACCAAAGGCACTGACCTATGCGCTTGCTGCGGCACGGGGAGAGTTCATCGTTATCTACGACGCCGAGGATCGGCCACATCCTGAACAATTGCGCGAGGCCTATGCACGGTTCTCAAAGGATCGCGATGACCTGGCCTGTCTTCAGGCTCCACTGGTCATTGCCAATGGTGGCAATAGCTGGATGACCGCGCTTTTTGCGCTGGAATACTCTGCGCTTTTCAGAACCATGCTGCCAATGCTGTCTTCTTTCGGCCTGCCCATACCGCTTGGCGGCACTTCGAACCATTTTCGTGCGCACGCGCTCAAATTGGCCGGCGGCTGGGATCCCTACAATGTTACCGAAGATGCCGACCTTGGCATTCGTCTGAGCCGACTTGGCTGGCGCCTCGGCACTCTCACCCTGCCAACACTGGAAGATGCGCCCACCGACCGTGCAGTCTGGTTGAGCCAGCGTAGCCGCTGGTTCAAGGGATGGATGCAGACATTGCTTGTCCATATGCGCAACCCGGTCAGCCTCATACGGGAAATCGGTTCTCTGCGGGTCATCGCGTTTTTGGGCATGAGCGCCAGCATGTTGTTTTCCGCGCTCACCCATCCCATTCTTCTGACAACAACCGCCATCACACTCGCCATGCTTATGCTCGACGGTCAACACGTTCTGACCGGCTGGCAAACAACCCTCTTGTTGATGGATTGCTTCAACCTTGCAGGAACCTATGCCATCTTCATTGCGCTGGGACGAGTTGAAATGTCAGCAATAGAGCGGCGCAGGGTTGGCAAGCGCTGGCTTGCAACGCCGCTCTACTGGATACTTCTGTCGCGTGCGGTCTGGCGCAGTATCTTTGAACTCTGGAAGAACCCGCATTTCTGGAACAAGACCCCGCACGAGCCCTCCAGTTTGCACAAGGGACGCAGCCAGCCCCCGATAAATCCA
>JBNKQT010000341.1:0-3134 GCA_050297115.1 Ensifer sp.
TCGGAGATCATGATCTAGTTCAGACGGCACTGAAAAATGCGGGAATGACACTTGATTTCTGGCGCTTGGCCATGCGTCCGGGTAAGCCTTTGATGGCTGGTCAGCTCGACGATATTTCAGTTCTAGGTTTGCCGGGAAATCCGGTCTCATCGCTCGTCTGCGCGCTCCTCTTTATGCAGCCGATGCTGCGCAAAATGGCGCACATGCCTCAGATGAGTCGCGAGCAGAAGGTGGTCGTTTCGCGCGACCTTGCTGAGAATGACAAGCGGCGGGATCATTTGCGCGCGAAACTGTCACGTAATGATGATGGTGTCCTGATTGCGGAACCGTTTGAAAAGCAGGATTCCTCAATGATGAATATACTGGCGCAATCAGGCTGCCTGATCATTCGTGCGCCATTTGCGCCACCACTAAAGGCCGGTGAAATGGCGACGGCCATTATTCTCAGGGTGCCGGATATGGCCTGATGGCCTCAATCAGGGTTTCGGCGGTAAGGCCCTGCCCTGCATGTGTTCCAGCTTTGCCATGCAGCCATACGGCTGCACAAGCGGCTTCAAATGGCGGCGTGCCTTGAGCCAGCAAACCACCGGCAATGCCAGCCAACACATCGCCTGATCCCGCAGTTGCGAGCCAAGCTGGCGCATTTATGTTAACTGCCACCCGGCTATCTGGAGCGGCGATGACGGTGTCTGAGCCCTTGTAAACGATGATTGCGTTTGCGCGTTTTGCAGCCGTTCGCGCAAGGTCTATTTTTGACATTGTCCTGTCTGCTGCGAGATCGGGGAAAAGGCGGGCAAACTCACCCTCATGCGGGGTCATGATGCATGAGGTTTCGTGGCTCTTGAGGGTATCGAAGAGTTCGGAGGAATTCTCCGCAAAAGCGGAGATGCCATCGGCGTCAAGTATCAACGGTTTGCCTGCAAGGTCAAGTGCCCGGCGACGCGTCTCTTCACCAAGGCCGTAGCCGGGACCGAGGACAAATGCGGTCATTCTGCGATCTGATTTGAGGGCATCTATTGTCGCTGCCGTTGCCTCCTTGAGCATGATCGCAGTGAGGTGGGCAGCATTTGTTTCCATCGCTTGCTTTGGTGCCAAAAGAGTAACAACTCCGGCACCTGCGCGCAAACCGGCATTTGCCGACAGCCTTGCTGCGCCCGTTGCATTGGCAGGTCCGCTGAAGACGCAGAGATGTCCTCTGGAATATTTATGAGTTTCCGGTGAGCCAGCAGGCATTTGTGTTGACCAAAGGTCGGGGGTGTTTATGTGCATATTTTGTTGTTTTTCCAACAAGATGCGTTCCGGTATGCCAATATCAAAGACTTCAACAACGCCACAGGCTTCCTTGCCGGGCAACAGTACATGTCCTGGTTTCCTGCACATGAACGTTACGGTGTGCGCCGCTTTTAAAGCGCGTGCCTCTTTGGAAGAATTTGCAGGCAGGTTGCCGGTTCTTCCGTCTATTCCAGAGGGCAAATCTGCTGCAATCACTGGCATTTCCGACTTATTGATCTGATCAATCAACTGGCAAAGCTCTTCATCCAGCGGGCGAGACAGGCCCGCGCCGAATAGGGCGTCGATAATTGTGTCACCGGGTTCTGCGTTATAAGCCTGCAAAGATCTGACGTCGTCGTGCCAGAGGTTGCGCGCAGACAGCGCATCACCGCTATCGGGTGCGCGACCGTATTGATACAAATCCACATTTGCCCCGGATTGCTTCAGGACGTGGGCGGCGACATAGCCATCCCCGCCGTTGTTTCCGGGGCCGCAGAACACCGCAAAACGGACCGATTGTGGATATTCGCGCAGGGCACAAGCGGCGACCGCCGAGCCCGCATTGACCATCATTTGCCACATGTTGATGCCGCTGTCTCGTGCCGCATGATCGGCTGCGTTCATGGCGGATGGTTCGATGAGCAGGTGAGTCCTTTTTCTTGTCATGACGCTACTATGCCGGTACCGCGTGGATAAATTCAAGAATGTCATTTGCGCCTATTTATTAGGCACTTGCATTCGATTTACGCACTTGATGCTTTTATTGAGACGCGCTATGCCTTTCATGTTTTGTACTCTTGCTCTTCTATATGCAAAAGGGCACCTTGGAATCGGGAGGCAAGGCGCTGGAATTTCAAGTTTGGCATGTTGGGTCGATTGGGCTCATCACGATCTGGTAGCTAATCTTGAGGGCGCGGTTGAAATTGGCACGATACGTGCATGACATCCGCCAGCGGAATGGGCCGCGGCAACGGGAGAAGCAGAGAGTTATTTTCTCATGAAAAAGATCGAAGCGATCATTAAACCTTTTAAACTTGATGAAGTGAAAGAAGCACTTCAGGAAGTGGGCCTTCAGGGGATCACTGTGACCGAAGCAAAGGGCTTTGGACGCCAAAAGGGCCATACGGAACTTTATCGCGGTGCAGAATATGTCGTGGACTTTCTACCCAAGGTTAAAGTCGAGGTTGTTCTGGCCGACGATAATGCCGAAGCGGTGATTGACGCCATACGCAAGGCAGCACAGACAGGCAGGATCGGTGACGGCAAGATTTTCGTCTCCGATGTTGAAGAGGTCATCCGCATCCGTACCGGCGAAACCGGCGTTGATGCAATCTGACAAAAAAATCACTCCCCTGCCAAAAATGGGGAGAATGGGAAACGCTCAAGACAATAGGGAATTCAGCAAATGGCTTCAGCAAAAGACATTCTCAAGCAAATCAAGGATGATGATATCAAATTCGTTGATTTGCGCTTCTCCGACCCACGCGGAAAGCTGCAGCACGTGACGATGGATGTCACTTGCGTTGACGAAGACATGTTTACTGACGGTGTTATGTTCGACGGCTCTTCCATCGCTGGCTGGAAGGCAATCAATGAATCCGACATGGTTCTCATGCCCGATCCAGAAACGGCTCACATGGATCCGTTCTTTGCGCAGTCCACAATGGTCATCGTATGCGATATTCTCGACCCGATTTCCGGCGAGCCTTACAATCGCGACCCGCGTGGCACAGCGAAAAAGGCTGAAGCTTACCTGAAGGCATCTGGCATCGGTGATACGGCGTTCTTTGGTCCCGAACCGGAGTTCTTTGTTTTTGACGATGTTCGCTATAAAGCTGATCCCTACAATACGGGTTTCAAGC
>JBNKQT010000342.1:0-4080 GCA_050297115.1 Ensifer sp.
TCGATCTTGTCGTTTACAGTGGGCACCAAAACTTCAGCGCGCTGAACAGCTGCAACAAGTTGCGGCTGGCTGCGCGGTTGGTCGTCCGTATTCAATTCAACGTCGAACAGCTCGCACATCCGCGTTTCAACCGGTTCTGGCAGTTTTCGGGTCAGGTAAACCTTGGGCTTTTTCCGATGGGGCATAGTGTCTCTTCGTTCAGGGCTCATTAACCAAGATCGGCGACAATTCAGTAGCCGGGGTCTTTCTATCAGACCCACGATGGAAGACAAACAAAACTCGAACGATTTGAAATGCCGCGCAGACAAAAAAACACAACAGCGATGACAAAAAGAGCGTTGATGGCGCTGACACTTGGCGCAGCACTTGCACTGCCGGTTTGGGTGGGGCCATCGCCCGCACAAGCGCAAGCCGTTTCAAAGGGCGCCAGCGGCTTGCCTTTGCCGCGCTTTGCCAGCCTGAAAGCTCAACGCCTGAACATGCGCGTAGGGCCTGGCACGAATTATGCGGTTTCGTGGCTTTACACCCGTCCGGGCTTACCTGTCGAAATCATCCAGGAATATGACAACTGGCGGCGTATTCGTGATGTCGATGGAACTGAAGGCTGGGTTTATCATTCACTTCTCTCGGGCAACCGGACAGCGGTTGCAGCCCCGTGGATGCGGGACCGCGAAGAAGAGGTCTATGTGAATCTGCGCGAAGACGCCCAAAAGAACGCAAAGGTGGTTGCCCGGCTTCAGCCAGGCGTCATTATCGACATCGACGAATGCACTGGCGAATGGTGCCATGCCAGCGTGGATTCAGCGTCCGGCTGGCTAGCCCAGGAGGAAATCTGGGGTGCCTATCCAGGCGAAGCCTTCAAATAAGGCCAGCCTGCGCACCCAGCTTGGCAAGCGATTCCAGCGGACGCGGTCCGATCTGCTGGATGATCGTGCCAGCAGCCAGACTTCCCAAAGCCCCACAGGTTTCAAGCGGCATACCCTGTGTGTAGCCGTGCAAGAAACCGGCGGCATACAGGTCGCCGGCACCTGTGGTATCAACCACCCTGGAAACCGGAATAGCCGCGATATCCACGCGTTCACCACCGCTGATGATCACAGAACCATGTTCGCTGTTGGTTACGGCTGCAAGTTTGCATTCGCTACCGATTTTTGCTACGGCGGCATCGAAATCGTCCATTTCGTAAAGTGCGAGCAATTCCGCACGGTTGGCGAAAACGATATCAACTGTCCCTGAGCGCATCAGATCAAGGAATTCTCCGCGATAGCGGTCAACGCAGAATGAATCTGACAGCGTCATGGAAACTTCACGACCATTCTCATGCGCGATGCGAGCACACTCGCGGATTGCATCCTTGGCGCGCGGCGGATCCCAGAGGTAGCCTTCGAAATAGGATACTTTCGACTGCGCAACGACATCGGCTTCAACATCCTCCGGGCCAAGCTCGACGCAGGCACCCAGATAGGTATTCATGGAACGCTCGCCATCCGGCGTTACAAAAATCATGGAGCGTGCAGTTGGGGGAGTGCCTGTTAGCGGGCTGGTTTCAAAATGCACGCCCTGCGCACGGATGTCGTGTGCAAAGATCTTGCCCAGCTGGTCGCTGCTGACCTTGCCAAAATAGGCAGCCTTGCCACCGAAGTTTGCAACGCCTGCGGCCGTGTTTGCCGCGCTGCCGCCAGAGGCTTCCAAAGCGGGGCCCATATGCGAATAGAGGAGCTCGGCACGTTCGGCATCAACAAGGTTCATTGCCCCTTTTGTGATGTCATTTTCGGCAAGAAACGTATCCTCACAATTGGAAATGATGTCGACGATAGCATTGCCAACAGTGAGTACATCAAATTTTGTCATCGCGCCTTCCACCTGTTTTGCACTATCCTCTTCATACGGATTTTCCCTGCAATTGGAAGTCCGTGAGGAAGGAAATTACCATGCAAGAAAAGCCGCGAATTACGATCCTTTACTGCACACAATGTAACTGGCTTCTACGCGCGGCGTGGATGGCGCAGGAGCTGCTCTCCACCTTTTCCTACGCACTTGGAGAAGTCGCACTCATTCCCGGCACGGGTGGTAATTTTGAAATCCGGATCGATGGCGAACTCCTGTGGGAAAGAAAGCGCGACGGCGGCTTTCCGGGACCCAAGGAACTTAAGAGGCGTGTGCGCGACATTATCGAGCCGGAACGCGATCTCGGCCATGCCGATCGCGATTGATTGAAGCCATGCCAACAAGCTGAAACAGCAAGTGTGTGCCCAAAATGAAAATCATATGACAACACATGTCGAATTTTCGAGAAAGCCAGTTGACAGCGAAGCTCAAGCCACTTACATGCCTCCCCGTTGCCCAGATGGCGGAATTGGTAGACGCGCCAGCTTCAGGTGCTGGTACTCGCAAGGGTGTGGAGGTTCGAGTCCTCTTCTGGGCACCAAATCACTGTTTCAGACAGTTCATTATAGTCTTGGAAAAGTACAAAAGGCCCGGTTTCCCGGGCTTTTTTGTTGAGAATTTAGCACGCATTGCATCAGCCGCATTGGCGAAGAGATGGCTTTTCATATTTTGTCTGCTTTTCTCGACATCGGCGATATTGGAAACCAAGCTATCGACGATTGTTAACGTTCAACTGGAAACCCAAACGTAAAGACACGCACGACTTCCCATATTCACAAACCCGGCATGCCTTCCCCAGTGTGGACAGAAGTCTGCATAATCGCTATTCCGCTATGAACGTTTGCGTGACTGCTCGCTTTCAGTCGACAAAAATTTGGCCTTAATGGGTGGACTTCGCGGGGATAAATTTGGGCACTTTTCGCTTTATACTGGCTTTGATGGTGGCCATTTCGCATTTTCCGGGAGCCTATATGAAGAGTAACTATGGCGCTTCCGCGGTCATAGCTTTCTATTTTCTCAGCGGCTGGTTAATGTCGATGAGTTATCGCCGTTTTCAGCAAAAAGCACCTGAAACCACAGTCAAAGCTTTTTTTGCGGACCGCTTTTTTAAATTGTGGCCCAGCTATACGCTGGTATTTCTGGTGTCTCTTGCCTTTTTTATCCAAACAGGGATTTTTCAGTTCGATTGGCGAAGGATTCCGCTTGAATTGTTGATCGTACCAAATGCCTTCACGAAAATGATCCCCTGGAATGAACAACACGCGCTCAACATCATACCTCCAACATGGAGCCTCGGAGTTGAAGCATGTTTCTATCTGACCGTTCCAGCTCTCGCATTTCTTTCCTACAGATTCAAAATTATCTTGGCTTATGCCATGATTTTGGTACATCTGGCAGTGATGTCGGTCAGCGCGCCAATTGGCCACTTTGTTACCTGCTTTTGGCCCATACGAGAGAGTTTGTGTACAATCCCGGTTAGTGACTATTTCGGCATGGACTTTCCAGGCACTATCGGGGTGGTATTTCTCATAGGATTTATTGGCTTTGAACGACAGCAAGGCAAGCGCACTGATAACCATCTTTTCATTTTCTGGGGAATCTACGCCTTCTACTTTCTAATTGCAGGCCCGCTTTCCAGCACTTTAGCAAATTGGGGAACATACGACGTTGCGTTCTCTATTGTGTTCTTGCTTCCACTTGCGACAGCGGGCTTGGTAATCACGCGCACCGCAAGCCAACCCGTCTGGGACCGGATATTGGGTGAGCTCTCTTATCCGTTATTCCTTACCCATTTCCTTGCACTCTACATTGTTGAATTCACAACAGGATTGGCAAAAAGTGACGGAGCAATGTTTACACCAGCCATTTGTCTGTCGATTGTCTTGTCATTCGGCCTCGCATATTTTCAGCGCATGGTCGACAAGCAACGCTACAAAATGCGCGGATTTCCAAAATCCGCCCCCGGACAAGCCGCTTCGGCATCAGACAATATTCAAAACCGTTCGCCAAAAAGCGAAACCAACGCATAACCCTGCGAAGTGCCGCGACCTTCTGGTCAACCAGTTCAACGTTCTGCGGACGGTGCAGGATTTCCAATGAAATAACTGCTGGAGAAAAAATCAAATTCCGAACAAGGAATCCGAAGACACACAACTCTCGGCAAATTCAGGCGGCAATGCCGCTGGAAATCAA
>JBNKQT010000343.1:0-5198 GCA_050297115.1 Ensifer sp.
GTGCTTGGCTTCCAGCTTCCCAACTGGTGGGAAGCCTGCGTGATCAATCTTGCCGCCTCTTTGTTTGGCTATCGCATTGTTCCGCTTTTGCCCACCTACGGGCCAGCGGAACTTGGCTTTATCCTGCCTGCTTGCGGTATCGAGGCGCTTTTCGTGCCGCGCACCTATCGCAACACGGATTATGCAGCGTTTGTGAAGAGTCTGAAGTCGCCCCCCAAACATCTCTTTGTACTGCGTGATGAAGAGGTGGGGGACAACGCCTTTGAGACGCTGCTTGAAGCGTCCCCGGCGATCCCCTCGCCAGCGCAGGCCGATGATGCCAAGATGATCCTCTTTACCTCCGGCAGTACCGGACGACCAAAAGGGGTTATTCACACACATTCCACCATTGATTCCCTTATTCGCCACGCTGCAGATTTCTGGGACATTGGGCCCGATGACACATTCTATATTCCCTCTCCAATAGGGCAAATTGGTGGGTCGATGTATGCATTTGAATTTCCATGGATTGCCGGAAATGTCTGTGTGCTGGCTGAGAGCTGGAATGCTGAACAGGCCGTGCAGGATATGCTGCATCAAGAGGTCACCCTCATGGCGGCTGCCACGCCCTTCCTTTCCGGCCTTATTGAAGCTGCTGAGGCGGCGGCTACAAGGCTGCCGACCCTGCGGCGCTTTATTTGCGGTGGAGCAAGTGTCTCTCCTGACCTCGTTCGTCTGGGGCTGAGGACATTCACCAATGCCGTTGTGTCACGTGCCTACGGCTCGACTGAACTGCCGCTGGTTTGCCCCGGTGTGCGTGACCGGGCAGAGGCCATGATGCATACGCGAACCGACGGTGAGTGCACGGCTGCCGTTCGCCTGCTGGATGATGCAGACCAGATCGTGCGTGCCGGGACGGTGGGCGAAGTTGTTGTGCGGGCACCGCGCATGTTTGCCGGATATCTCAACGCAAAGGACGAGGAAGGTGCCTTTACGACCGATGGGTATTTCCGCATGGGTGATCTTGGCCGTGTGGTGGGTGAGCGTTTTCTCGAAATTACCGGGCGCAAGAAGGATATGATCATCCGCAAGGGCGAGAATATCAGCCCGCTGGAAATCGAAAACGCACTCTTGAGCCATCCAGCTATACGTCAATGTGCAGTGGTAGGCATTCCGGACTCAGAACGCGGTGAGATGGTTGTGGCCTGCATTTTGCTCATCGATGAGGCGGCGCTGACTCTGGACGATGTGATCGCGCATTTGGCAGATGCGGGTATGGCCAAACAAAAGTTCCCCGAGCGGATCGAAATCATGCAGTCTTTGCCGATGGACGCGGTTGGCAAAGTGCAGAAGAACGAGCTGCGAGAGCTCGTTGAACAACTGAAGGAAGCCAAGCTTGATTGATGATTTGTTGGTGGATGGCAAAAGCAATGATGGCACGCAAGCTATACGCCGCGCGGCCGCAATCTTGAAGCGGATTGCCCGTGCGACGGCGAAGGGCGAGGCGAACCTGTCCGAAATCTCAGCGTCCACAGGGCTGTCTCGCTCTACCTCACACCGTATTCTCAAATGTCTCGCGGAAACAGGCCTTGCAAGCTACGACCAGGCATCGCGCTCCTATGGGATCGGTCCGCTAAGCTATGAGCTTGGTCTGGCAGTCAATGATAGTTCGATGGACATCACCCGCTGGCATTCGGTGGTGGACCGTATTGCCAAACGCACAGGAGTGACGGCCTATCTTATGCGTCGCTCAGGTATTGAAGCTGTATGTCTCCACAAGGCCGATGGCACATCCATGGTGCGCGTGATGCCGGTGAAGGTTGGTGATCGGCGGTTTCTCGGTGTTGGTGCAGCCGCGGCCGCCCTGATTGCCGCGCTTGACGATGCAACAATTGAGCATATCCTGCAAAACGTTGGTGATGATTTTCAACAATACTCACGGCTGTCACCACAAGCGGTACGTGACAGCCTGCCCGCAATCAGAAAGACCGGCTTTGCCGTAAGCCGTGGCCGGGTTTATGCTTCCATATTTGGTATGGGAGCCGTCATTCCAAACACGGCTCGACCAGGCGAATTGGCGGTTTCCATCGCTGCCCACCAGTCGGAGGTGAATGAGCAGCAAGTGGTTTGTTGGAAGGCGATCATGGCAGAGGAACTCGGATTAAACCGATAATCTACGTGTTTTTTGTGGTGTTGGTTGGTGCCAGGTCGTCGATCTTCAGAAAGCTGGATTGTCCGACAATTTGATTTTGGCGTTTTCAAACTGCTCTGAAAGTTCATATTCCCGGCATATTATAGTGGCAGTTATGATTATTCGCCGCCATTGACTTCAATTTGTCGGACAAATACCATCGGCGTGACAAAGTGATTGGAGGAATCATGAACGTCACGGAGGGCACCCGGTTTGACAAAATCAAGGTTCCGTCGGCCTATGAAATGGTCGCCGAGGCCATTGAGACGGAAATCATGTCCGGACGCCTGCAGCCGGGTGACGAGATTGGTACCGAGGCCGCACTCGTAAGGCAGTTTGGCGTTAATCGTTCTACCGTCCGCGAAGGCATTCGTGTTTTGGAACAGGGCGGCCTTGTGCGTCGCGAGACCGGGCGTAAGCTTTTTGTCTGTCATCCCCGTTACTCAGCGCTTTCCACACGCATGAGCCGCGCCATGGTGCTGCAGGATGTGACGTTTCGCGAATTGTTCGACACGGCACTTGTGCTGGAAATCGGAGCGGTGGAGGGAGCTGTTGATAATGCCGATGCTGAAGACATCGAGGCGCTTGAAGAAAATCAGCGAAAGCTTCGTGCCGCAATCGGCAATCCCGTGGTGATGTCGGAATTGGATACGGAGTTTCACGCAGCGCTCGCGCGCGCATCCAAAAATCGTGTGTTGGAACTGGCACGCGAACCAGCGGCGCTCCTCTTCTTTCCCACTGCTGAATTGATCTGCCGACGTGTGCCGGAAGGGCCGGAACGCATGATTGAGGCGCATGGCAAGATTATCGAAGCGGTGAAGGCGCGCGACAGGGAACTGGCCCACACATGGATGCGCCGCCATGTGGCCGACTGGCGCAAAGGGTTTGAGCGGGCGGGGCGCAATGTTGATGAGCCGGTGGAGCGCATTTTCGCGCGTCAGGCGCTGGCCAGAGCAACGTGAACAGGCGCAGGTTTTCGGCGCTGAAAGTGAGTGAATGATGTCTATAGATGATCCCATTGTTATCGTATCTGCCGCCCGCACGCCGCTTGGTGGTTTTCAGGGTGCGCTGAAAAGCAAATCGGCGCCCGAACTTGGTGCAAGTGCTATCAAGGCGTCGGTGGAGCGCGCGGGCCTTGCGCCCGAGGATATTGATGAGGCGCTTATGGGCTGTGTGCTGCCTGCGGGACTGGGGCAGGCACCGGCCAGACAGGCAGCTTTGGGGGCGGGCTTGCCACTGGCTGTGCCATGCACAACCGTCTCCAAAGTCTGCGGTTCTGGCATGAAATCGGTCATGCTGGGGCATGATCTCATTGCGGTGGGGTCTGCCAATATCGTGGTCGCCGGGGGCATGGAGAGCATGACCAATTCGCCTTATCTTTTAGAAAAGGCGCGTGGGGGCTATCGCCTTGGCCATGGTAAGGTGCTGGACCATATGTTCCTCGATGGGCTGGAAGATGCCTATGACAAGGGGCGTTTGATGGGAACCTTTGCCGAGGATACGGCCCAGCACTATCAGTTTAGCCGGGAGGCGCAGGACGAGTTTGCGCTTCTGTCGCTGGCGCGTGCCGCCAAGGCGACAAAGGACGGCAGTTTCGCAGCGGAGATTGTGACGCTGGATGAGCTTGGTGAAGACGAGCAGCCGGGCAAAGCCAAGCCGGAAAAAATCCCCAATCTCAAACCGGCTTTCCGGTCTGATGGCACCGTGACGGCTGCCAATTCGTCCTCCATTTCTGATGGCGCGGCATCGCTGATCCTCATGCGTCGGTCAGAAGCTGAAAAGCGCGGGCTTTCACCGCTAGCCGTTATTCGCGGTCACGCAGGGCATGCACAGGAACCGGCCTGGTTCACGACGGCACCCGTTGGTGCGATGAACAAGCTTCTGGAGAAGGTCGGCTGGTCTACTGGCGATGTGGACCTCTACGAAATCAACGAGGCATTTGCTGTTGTGGCTCTGGCCGCCATGCGCGAGATGGATCTGCCTGCCGACAAGGTGAATGTGCATGGCGGTGCCTGCGCGCTTGGCCATCCCATTGGCGCATCTGGTGCGCGCATTCTGGTGACGCTGCTTGCGGCTTTGGAAAAATACGATCTCAAAAAAGGCGTTGCTTCGCTGTGTATCGGTGGGGGGGAGGCCACGGCCATGGCTGTGGAACGTCTGAATTAGAAACGGAGTTTTGGAAATGAAGATTGAAGGACAGATAGCTGTTGTAACGGGAGGCGCCTCCGGGCTGGGCGAGGCCACTGCGCGGGCGCTGGCTGCGGGCGGTGTCAAGGTTGCCATTCTCGATTACAATGTGGAGGGCGCCCAAAAGGTGGCGGCAGAAATTGGCGGGTTGGGCATTGCCTGCGATGTTTCTGATGCCGACAGCGCCGAGAAAGCTATGGCGCAGGTGCACGACATGCTTGGCGCACCGCGTATTTTGGTCAATTGCGCCGGTGTGGCACCTGCCAAGAAGGTGCTGGGGCGTGACGGTGGTGTTATGCCGCTGGATGACTTCCGCCGCGCTGTTGAAATCAACCTGATCGGCACATTCAACACGTTGCGCCTGTTTGCTGAAATCTGCTCCAAACTTGATCCGCTGCAAGGTGGTGAGCGCGGGGTGATTATCAACACTGCCTCGGTTGCCGCCTATGAAGCGCAGATCGGGCAAACCGCCTATGGTGCTTCCAAGGCCGGTGTCATGGGGCTCACCATACCGGCGGCCCGCGAATTTGCGTCGCTCGGTATTCGCGTTTGCACCATTGCGCCGGGCATTTTTGAAACGCCGATGCTCAAAGGTTTGCCGGAAGCTGCACAGGAAAGCCTGGGCCAGATGGTGCCGTTCCCCTCTCGCCTGGGCCGGGCGGACGAATATGCGAGCCTCGCGCTACACATTATCGACAATCAGATGCTGAATGGTGAGACGATCCGCCTGGATGGCGCCATTCGCATGGCGCCGAAGTGAGGTAAGTGGATTTTTGTCGTTGTGTGGCCGGGTCATGCCCGGCCATGCCAGCCCCACCCGAGGGGGCGGGCGTTTGCAAGC
>JBNKQT010000344.1:0-5183 GCA_050297115.1 Ensifer sp.
AGACGACGCTGAAAAATAGTGGCTGGACAGACCAGCCGCCATTGGCCCGCATAGCAATCCTGGTCCTGATCGCCGTTGGGATCGCCGGTGTGGCGCTCATTTTCAACGGCCTCTACATGAAGGCCAAGGCTGAGCTGTCCCAATATCTGCTCAAGCGCAGCTTCACCGACCGACTTGCTGGCGATCAGAATGCAAGACC
This sequence comes from Ensifer sp., assembly GCA_050297115.1. GTDB lineage: Bacteria > Pseudomonadota > Alphaproteobacteria > Rhizobiales > Rhizobiaceae > Ensifer_A. The sequence goes on from JBNKQT010000344.1 coordinate 200, forward strand.
GTGGCCTTGGGCAGACTTCACTGTCGCTGCCGAAATCTCTGTTCCGCGCCTGAAGCGCACGGCGGTTGTTTTGGAAGGAGCAAACGGGCAGACACTGGCCTTTGGCCCCGCACGGCTCAATGGCACACCGGAGCCGGGCGAACAGGGCACTTCCGTTATCGCCGCGCATCGCGACACACATTTTGAGTGGTTGAAGGATATTCAGCCCGGCGACCTGATCACCGTCACAACACCGAATGGCGGCGAAAAAACCTTTCGCGCGCAGTACAGTCGCATTGCGGCCTGGGATGACAACGGCATCAACGTCGCTGCCCTCGGGCGGAATCTGGCGCTTGCCACCTGCTGGCCTTTTGATGCCAAGACACCGGGCCCCTTGAGATACATCCTCAACGCAGAACTGGTAGACGAACCGGCAATCAGCATTGCTGCCTCACGCTGACGGACGGCCTTCGGCTATCTTTGCAGCCGCCCGCAAGGCAATCCAAAGCCGCCACCCCAGAAATGCGGCAACAGCACCAGCCGCCAGGAATCCGCTTGCACTGCTCGCCAGATCGGCAACAGCAGAAATATTGCTGGAAAAGAAGTAGCCAAGCCCAACATAAAGCGAAACCCAGACCAGTTCACCTGTCGCCCCCGGCACTGTGAACTTTATCCAGTTCATCGCAGCCGCCCCGCCAATAAAATTGACATAGGGGCCAAGCGGGCTGAAAAGCCAGCGCGAGAAGAAGACAGCCAACCAGCCTTTTTCATCCAACTGCCTGCGCGCCTTGTCAATCAGGGCTGCACGTCCCGGGTTCCGCCCAATAAAATTGATAATCGGCGTGCCAGCAAAACGGCCGACAAAAAATCCAACCTGATCACCAGCAAGCGCAGCAAGATAGGCTGCAGAAAACACCTGCCACAATTCAAGGTCACCGGACGCCACAAGCGACCCGCTCAACATCATCACAATAGAAACCGGAACCGGCAACGCCAGACAGCTAAGGCTGGTAATGAGCGCCAGGAAAGGCAGCCCATAGGATGTCGCCAGTGTCAGAAGGCTATCCGTCATTGCGCGGGCTTCTCCTTCAACAATTGCTGGACAGCCTCATCCACCCTTTCTGCAAAGTCGTCGTAGGGAATACCCTGATCCTCAGCGATCTTGTCGAGAGGGCGCGGTCCCCCACCCACACCAGAACGAACACCCAGCCTTTCGATCAACGCCTCGCGCGGCACGTGCCATGAATGCGAAATGTAACCGAGCGTCATCCAGGGCTCGATCGCCTGATTGCGGTGCGCGGGATCATTCCAATAGATGACAAAGAGCGTAAAACGCACCGCAAAAAACAGCGTCACCGCGATGGCTGCCACAAATGCGCTCAAAAGCAGTTTGTTGTTTTTCCAGAGAATGGCCAGCTTGCCCATATCGCTTCCCCTATTCGGAGAACTTGATAAGCCATAGCGCGCTTGTCGCCAAGCGGATCGACTGATAGAGGCAGATCACCGCCAAACAGGAATTCTGATCAACCCTCCATGACCCGCCATCAGGCCAATATGTTACTTCTTCTCGCCGGTGCCATCTGGGGTGCCGGCTTCGTGGCGCAATCAACCGCAATGGAAAACCTTGGTCCGCTCTGGTTCGTCGCATTGCGTTTTGCCGTGGCAAGCTTTGTCGTTGCCCCATTTGCCCTGCTTGAAACAAAACGAGCAGATGCACCACTTACCCGGCGCCATAAGGTCGGCTTCATTTCCATCGGGATGGCGCTGTTTTCAGGCATTGTCGCGCAGCAATACGGTCTGCTTACCACCAGCGTCACCAATTCAGGCTTCCTTACCGGTCTCTACGTAATACTGGTTCCGATACTATCGGTTCTCATTTTGAAACGCCCGCCACACTGGATCATCTGGCCAGCATCGCTCTTAAGCTTGGGCGGCATTTTTCTTCTAAGCGGCGGAGAGTTGACCGCCCTCACCGAGGGCGATTGGCTGACAATCCTATGCGCGCTATTCTGGGCCATTCAAGTGTTATTGATCGGTATATTCGCAGCTGACAGCGGGAGACCAATCACTCTCTCCTTCTGGCAATTTGCAGTCACAGCACTTGCGGCTCTCCTGGCCGCCTTCCTGTTGGAACCGCTGACATTGGAAGGCCTGCGCGGCGGCGCCCTGGAAATCCTCTACGCCGGAATCTTTTCTTCCGGGCTCGCTTTTTCACTTCAAGTTATCGGCCAGCGCTACACCACACCCGCTCAGGCTGCCATATTTCTGTCCTCTGAATCCCTCTTTGCCGCATTGTTCGGCATAGCGATTCTTAGGGAGGCCATTCCCGCAATAGGGTACCTCGGTTGCACGCTGATTTTTGCTGCAATGCTTGCTGTAGAGCTTGTTCCTGAATTTTTAAGGGACAAATCTGTTCGCGAGTGAAACAATCAATTTACTGCATCGCAAAAGTTTCACTTGCTAAATCACCCGAACTGCATCAATCTTCAGTCTGTTCGGGCATTTTGCGAACACGGGAAGACCTCATAATTTCTGCGCGCCGGATACGCGACAAAAGTTCCGGGCGGGGCAATTCCAAAGCTGGCGAAGCGCCGGTGAGGCATGAGACCGCGGTATAAATCAAGGACCTTTCCTCTTCATTCAAGAACTGCCTGCCGCACGCCTTATCGTAAGGCAACGAAGAAGACGCCCATAGTGGCATGGGCACAGAAAGGACTTGAAACATGGCCTCCAGTGGCACTGTTAAATTTTTCAACTCTGAAAAGGGTTACGGCTTTATCAAACCTGACGATGGTAGCGCCGACATTTTTGTTCACATCTCTGCAGTTCAGGCTTCCGGCCTGACCGATCTGACGGAAAACCAGAAGGTTAACTTCGACACAGAACCTGATCGGCGCGGTAAAGGCCCCAAGGCCGTCAACCTGTCGCTGGCTGAATAGTCACTACACGGTTTCTGAAAGGAAACACTTTTGCAAAGTCCGGCATTTCTGCCGGACTTTTTTTTCGTTCAGGTTGCGTTCAGGTTGGCCTCGCTAATTTCCCCTTCAGCAACCGGGTATACCGGTTTGAAACAGGGAAAAAGAAGATGAACACGTTTCTCAAGACCATCGTTTTGACAACAGCCGTAGCCGCCACAACTCTGTCGACAATTCCGAGTGCTTCGGCTGGTGACCGCCATCGCCACCACCGCCACCATGAACGCAGCGGCGGCATCAGCGCCGGTGAACTGGCCGCAATCGGCGTGTTTGGTCTGGCGGCAGGTGCAATCGCCTCGTCGATCGTCACAGCCCCGCCTCCGCCCCGCGGCGGACAACTGCTAGGCCCTGTCGACGGCTATGGTGGCCCCGCCTACGACGAGCCGGATTATCGCGGTGAATATGGGCGCGACTATTACCCCGACGCACCGGAACCTCGCCGCCCGCGCCACAATGACCGTCGTTATTCACAGCGTGGTGGTTTGGAGCCGTGGTCACGCGAATGGTTTGAATATTGCGATGATCGCTACAATACATTCAATCCGCGCACCGGCACCTATCGCGGTTATGATGGCCGCGACCACTTCTGCAGCGCAGGCTGACAACGACGAGGAAGGCAAAGGGCCGCGAAAATGCGGCCCCTTTCTATAGTCCCTGAAGGAATGGATTTGTGCGGCGCTCATTGCCGATCTGGCCACCCGGTCCATGCCCGCAGATAAAGCCTACATCATCCCCCAGCGGAAAAACCTTGGTCTTGATCGATTCCAGAAGTTGGTCATGATTGCCACCCGGCAGGTCAGTACGACCGATGGAGCCGGAAAAAAGCACATCACCCAAATGCGCAAATTTCTGCTGCCTGTTGTAGAAAATCACGTGGCCCGGCGCATGCCCGGGTGTGTGGTAAACTTCAAACGCATGCTCGCCGAATGAGAGTTTATCCCCATCCTCAAGCCAGCGATCCGGCACAGCGTTGCGCACGACCATGGGAACACCAAAGCGGTTTGCCTGATCCTCCAAGGCACTCAAAAGCGGCTCATCATCGCGGTGCGGCCCAACAATATCGAGACCAAGCGCTTCCTTCAGCTCCATAGCCCCGCCTGCATGGTCCAGATGACCATGGGTCAGCCATATCTCAAGAAGTTTAAGGCCGTTTTCCTTCACTGTTTGAAGAATGGTTTCAACATCGCCACCGGGATCAACAATCACACCTTCCTTGGTGTCCTGATCAAATAGAATGGTGCAGTTTTGCTGAAATGGGGTCACCGGAATAACCCCGGCCTGTAGCATCGCCATCAATAAATCTCCGTTTGCGCCGCCACCATAATGGCTTTGATGCCGCACGCAACCGGAACAATCTTAAACGCCGGTCGGAAATGTCGTGAATGCCGCAGAAAACAGTGTCAACGCGAATACAGCAACATTCGCCGCGGCAAAAAGGTAGACCACCGGACGCAAACGAGCAGCGACTTGATCGGCATTTTTCTCACTATGAATCATGACTTCGTTCCCACTTGTTGTTGTGAGACGAAACATAAAACGAGTGACAAAGTTCCGCTGTTACACCGGTAACCAGGCCAATAAAATTGCACATTGTCAATTAGTTGGGGGTTTTTACCCTGAATAGCGGACCAAAACGCGCTCAAGCATTGACAAAATGTCGCACCAACCCGACATTTCCTGCGAAACAGAACTTCGAGGGAGGCATTACGTGGATCTGGTTTCTTTGACAATCGCTTTGGTCGCTGGCGCGGTGGCCGGAAACATTCTAAGCGCAGCCATGAAGCAGGATGCGATCAATCTTCTGGGGCGGACCGTTTTTGGCGCGGTTGGCGGCGTGCTCGGCAGTCTGGTATTTTCATTCGCAAATGGCGACGGCGCAATCAGCGGGGCGCTTGTCGATATATACACCGGCGGATTCGGAGGAGCAATTTTGACCGCAATCGCGGGTGCGGTCATTTCCCCGGTGTTTTCCAACCGCCGATAACCTTTCGACACATCAAAACATCAAGTTTGAACAAGCGGGAAGTCAC
>JBNKQT010000345.1:0-2769 GCA_050297115.1 Ensifer sp.
ACCGACACAGGTATCTCCGATATCCGTGTGAACGGCGTAGGCAAAATCGATGGGCGTTGCGCCGCGGGGCAAGGCAATCAGCTTGCCCTTTGGCGAGAAGCAAAAGACCTGATCCTGAAAGAGCTCCAGTTTGGTATGTTCAAGAAACTCTTCCGGGTTGTCGCCCTCTGCAAGCGCTTCGATCGTCTGACGCAGCCATGAATAGGCACTTACTTCACGCGCCTGATGGCCATCAGCATTCTGCCCGTCTTTGTAGAGCGAGTGGGCAGCGATACCGAGTTCGGCCACTTCATGCATCCACTGGGTGCGGATTTGCAGCTCGATACGCTGGCGGGCCGGGCCAACAATCGTAGTGTGGATGGAACGGTATCCGTTCTGCTTTGGTGTCGAGATGTAATCCTTGAAGCGGCCCGGCACAACGCGCCACCGCTCGTGCACAAGGCCCAGCGCCTGATAGCAAGCCGGAACGCCATTGGTGATGATGCGAAAAGCGAAAACATCAGAGAGCTGCTCGAAAGAGAGTGATTTCGACTGCATCTTTCGAAAGACCGAATAGGCTTTTTTCTGGCGGCCCTTTACGACCGCATCCTTCAACCCGCCACTTGCCAAAAGATCGCGAAGCTCTGTCTCGATCTTGTCAATGATACCTTCGTTTTGAACTGAAAGCTCGGCAAGGCGCCTTGTCACTGTTTCCCAAGCCTCAGGATTGAGGTTGCGGAAAGCAAGTTCCTCGAGCTCGTCGCGCATTTCCTGCATACCCATACGCCCTGCCAATGGCGCATAGATATCCATGGTTTCCTCGGAAATGCGGCGGCGCTTGTCGTCGCGCATCACACCAAGTGTGCGCATATTATGCAGACGGTCAGCCAGCTTGACGAGCAACACGCGCAGGTCATCGGATATGGCGAGCAAAAGCTTGCGCAGGTTTTCGGCCTGCTTCGCCTTTTTGGAAACGAGGTCGAGTTTCTTGATCTTGGTCAGCCCTTCAACGAGGCGACCAATCTCCTCACCGAAAAGCTCATCGATTTCATCTCTGGTGGCTGTCGTATCTTCGATCGTATCGTGCAGAAGAGCAACCGCAATAGTCGCCTCATCAAGGTGCAGATCGGTGAGAATTGCGGCAACTTCCAGCGGGTGGGAGAAATAAGGATCGCCGCTTGCGCGCGTCTGCTTGCCATGCTTCTGCATTGCATAGACATAGGCTTTGTTCAGCAGCGCCTCATTGGCGTCGGGCTTGTATTTCTGGACACGCTCAACAAGCTCGTATTGCCGCATCATGGAAGTGGTGCTCTCCGCATTCTGAAAGAGAAAGAACGCCAACCGCGAAATTGGCGTTCTCCAAATCATTTTCAGCTATAAAAGCGCAAAGACGCCGGAATGCCAAACGAAATCTATCCGCCGGGCCAGGCCGCGCTTAGTAGTCGTCGCTTTTTTCCGGCGGAACGAGACCTTCGATGCCTGCGAGCAGGTCGTCTTCCGACATGCGGTCGAAGGATACAGCTTCGGGAGCATCTTCCTCAGCACCGCTTTCAAATACGGATTCTGCGGCAGCAACGGCTGCTTCAGCCGGATCGGGCTCGGGCTCATCCACTTCCACATGCTTCTGCAGCGAATGAATGAGATCTTCCTTCAAATCTTCAGGGGAAAGCGTTTCATCTGCGATTTCGCGCAGAGCCACAACCGGGTTCTTGTCGTTATCGCGATCAACGGTGATTCCTGCACCCTGCGAAATCAGGCGAGCGCGGTGGCTGGCGAGCAAAACGAGCTCAAACCGGTTATCGACCTTGTCGATGCAATCTTCTACAGTGACGCGGGCCATTGCCTGTCCTCTCAAAAAACGGGGTATTTACGTGAATTTCTCTCCCCCTACATTTAATAATAGAAAAGTTCAAGTTTTTCTTCACAATGGCCTTATTGGTAACATTTTTTTGATTACTGGTAACATTTTTTTGATTAAAGGTGTTAAAATTCGGATTTCACAACTCTAACGGTGTTGGCAAAGCGCAAAAATTGCATTAGCGCCAAACCAAAACACATACGATCAATTGAATACAAAATGCGGCATCTGATTATACTCCCAGCGAGATTTCAGGCACAGCGCGTAAGAAATCAGGGATGGGAAACATGTTTGACCCTCGGGAAAAGATAGCTCTGTTTATTGACGGCGCGAACTTGTACGCAGCCTCCAAGAGCCTCGGTTTTGATATCGACTATCGAAAACTGCTTAGTGCATTTCAGGAGCGCGGCTACCTTCTACGCGCATACTATTACACCGCCCTGATTGAAGATCAGGAATACTCTTCAATCCGCCCCCTTATCGATTGGCTGGATTACAATGGCTACAAGGTTGTAACCAAACCGGCGAAGGAATTCACGGATTCCATGTGGCGCCGCAAGATCAAAGGCAATATGGATATCGAACTTGCGGTGGATGCCATGGAGCAGGCGCAGACGGTGGACCATCTTGTGCTATTTTCCGGTGACGGAGACTTTACAACGCTCGTTGAAGCGCTTCAGCGCAAGGGGCGCAAGGTTTCGGTTGTTTCAACAATGGCAACGCAGCCGCCAATGATTGCTGACGACCTGCGTCGTCAAGCTGATCATTTCATCGATCTCATGTCTTTGAAAAATGAAGTGGGTCGCGCGCCTTCTGAACGCACGCCACGTCCCGCACCGAATGAAGACGACGATTTCGACGATTGATGTCCGGCACTCAGGCGGACATACATCGACCAAGCGTGAAACCATTTATTTACGCTAACGGTTTGC
>JBNKQT010000346.1:0-3772 GCA_050297115.1 Ensifer sp.
CGGTGAGGAAGGCGCGCGCCACGGGCCATCCATCATGGTCGGCGGGACGGAGGAATCCTACGCGCGAGTAGAAAAGGTTCTAACCTCGATTGCCGCAAAGTTTGACAGTGATCCCTGTTGCGCATGGCTTGGCACCGATGGCGCTGGCCACTTTGTCAAAACAATCCATAACGGCATTGAATATGCCGACATGCAGATGATTGCTGAAATCTACGGCATTCTTCGCGATGGAGCGGGGCTTTCTGCCAAGGAAATGGGGTCAATCTTCGGCGAGTGGAACAAGGGTAGCCTGAACTCCTATCTCATCGAAATTACCGAAACGGTTTTGATGGCTGATGACCCGGTGGATGGCGGCCCCATGGTCGATATGATTGTAGATCAGGCCGGCCAGAAGGGTACAGGCAAGTGGTCGGTTATCGAGGCGCAACAAATGGGTGTTGCTGCGACCGCGATTGAAGCAGCCGTGGCGGCGCGCATTCTTTCTTCCATACGACCGCAGCGCCAGAAGGCGGAAGCAGAATTTGGAGCAATGAAAGCCGACATAAAGGCAGATGATGGGCTGAAGCGTGATCTGGAACAGGCGCTGTTTGCTGCAAAAGTGGCTGCTTATGCGCAGGGTTTCGCGGTGATGGCAGAAGCCTCGAAGGAATTCTCCTGGGGGCTGCCAATGCCAACAATTGCAAAAATCTGGCGGGCTGGCTGCATCATTCGATCGCAGTTTCTGGATGATATTACGAGCGCCTTCACCGCCGATCCTGATGTCTCCAATCTGATCATGACGCCGGCGTTTTCCAAGATGGTCAAGGAAGCGCTGCCTTCGTTGCGTCGGGTGGTTGCGTTGGCTGTAACCAATGGTCTTCCCGTGCCGGCACTGGCATCAGCGCTTGGCTATTTCGACGCCTATATGCAGGCGCGCGGCACGGCCAACCTTATTCAGGCGCAGCGCGACTTTTTTGGAGCGCATGGCTTCGACCGGCTGGATGGCAAGGAAAGCCATCATGGCCCATGGGGAGAGTGGAAGATTTAATCTTGCGTTTGGGCATCTGAGGGGGTCAGAATTCCGGCGGCTGAAGCAATGTTTGCAAGTCGCGGGGGTCGGGGTCACCTTCAAGCTGGGCGACGATGGCGCGAGCCAGATCACGCCCGGCTTCCCAAATATCCTCGTGTACGGTGATCATAGTCGGGCGGAACCACCGCAGGCTTGGCGAATATTGTTTGCAGACAATATCGACCTCGCGGCCCACCTGGAGGCCGGCATCTTCGACGCCCATAACCAAAGCTGTTGCGCCGGAACCGCTGAGAGACAATATACCGTCTGGCGGATTGGCCTGTGTCATCAACTCCAATCCGGCCTTGCGAACTGAATCCCAGTTTGCGTCAATGTTCACAATGCTGAAGGGTACTTTCTCAAGCCCGAAATCGGCGATCGCCTTATTGAAGCCAACTCGCGCATGAATGCCGAAAGTCAGTTCTGGCGGCGGTGCCAGATGGGCGATGCGTCTGCGCCCGAGTTTTGCAAGTTTCTCAACGGCCTTGTAGGCAAAGGCGGTGTTGTCGAAATCGTGATGGGCATGTTCGATGCCCATTTCAGTGCGGCCATGTGTGGCGAATGGAAAATTGGATTCGGAAAGAAGTCTTACGCGCGGATCATCCGGCGCGGTGCGGGACAGGATCATTGCATCTGCTGATCCCGTATCAAGAATGTGCCGCACCGGCACCATCGGATCGTCTGAATCGTGATAGGGCGTGATCGTCAACACATAGGGCGTGTCTTGAAGCACCTCGGAAATGCCTGACACCATGCCTTCAGTAAGACCCATCATGTCTTCAGCCAGGTCAAATACAAGGCTGATGACGTTGCTCTTGCCGGTTCGCAGACGCACGCCAGCGCGGTTTGGCTGATAACCGATTTGCCGGGCAACCAGGCGCACCCGCTCTTTGGTAGCCCGACTGATGTCCGGCGCGTCCTTCAATGCGCGCGACACAGTCGCCACACCCAGACCCGTCATGAACGCAATTGTCTTTAGCGTCGGTCGCCCTTGTGCGCGCCCCGGCTTTTTCTCCGGCGCTTCCATGCTAATTCTCCTCACTGTGCTCCCCACCCCTCCGGAAAAGAGCGCAGCATCCTCCCAATGAGTGATAAATCTGAAACGTTATAGTAAAAATGTCGAGCCTTTTCTTTTGTCCTTCAGATGTCCTGTCCATTGCATACTCATGTTGCAGTGCCGATATCGCTTTGTTGCGCCGCCTAATGGAGGGTTTGTAAGTTCACTTACAAAGAAAGGCATAAAAATGAGTAAAAACAAGAGGTTTTGCTGCGTATCGCCAGCTGAGAGCTGACCGGGGGAAGCGTTGTGCGGCGCACTTGCAGGAAATTTTGTGGATAGATACCGGTTCGGAAATTTCGGGCTGGCAAAAATTTGCCCATCAATGCTTGCGCACTTAAATCGATTGGAATAAGTTTTTTCGGAAACGTTTTAGTAAGGGAGGAATTCACATGAATATTCATAAAATGGCTGCCGCTTTGGCTGCCTCTGTTGTGTTGCCGCTCGGTGCTGCACATGCAACCGATCTTGAGGTTACACACTGGTGGACTTCCGGTGGTGAAGCTGCTGCTGTGGGTGAAATGGCCAAGGCCGTTGAAGGTGCTGGCATTCACTGGGTAGACGGCGCTATTGCCGGTGGCGACAATGCTCGCCAGATTATCATTGCCCGTATCGCCGGTGGCGATCCGATGGGCGCAACGCAGCTCAATACCGGCCGCGACGCCGAGGAGTTGGTTCAGGCTGGCCTGATGACAGATCTGACCGAGCTGGCAGAAAAAGAAGGCTGGAAAGACTTTATTCGTCCGTCCAAGCTTCTGGATGCTTGCACCTACGAAGGTCACATCTACTGCGTTCCGGTCAACATCCACTCTTTCCAGTGGATGTGGATGAACCGTCACGTTTTCGAAGACAATGGTTTGGCTATTCCGACCAACTGGGACGAATTTACTGCTTCTGCGGATGCTCTGCGTGAAAAAGGCGTTATCCCGTTGGCCGTGGGTGGTGAGCCTTGGCAGATCAACGGCATGGCAAACGTGATGCAGGTTGCTCTCGGTGGTGTTGATCTCTACCGTGCCATTGCAAAGAAGGATGCTGAGGCAGCCGGTGGCTCGGAAGCGAAGCGCGTGATCGAAGCGCTTGGCAATGCTCGTAGCATGGTGGACGACGGTTTTGTCGGTCGTTCATGGAATGACGCGGCAGGCATGGTGATTACCGGCAAGGCTGCTGCGCAGATCATGGGTGACTGGGCACAGGGCGAATTCTCTGTTGCCGAGCAGGTTGCAGGCAAAGACTATGATTGCTTGCCTGGTCTCGGTTTCAATCCGGTTCTTGATACCGGTGGTGATGCGTTCTACTTCCCGAAGAGTGACGATCCGGCTGTGACCGAAGCTCAGCTGAAGATGGCTTCGTTGCTTCTGTCGCCTGAAGTGCAGGTTGCCTTTAACCTGAAGAAGGGTTCTCTGCCTGTGCGTGGTGACGTTGATATGTCTACCGCGAATGCTTGCATGAAAAAGGGCATTGAAATTCTCGCTAACCCTGACAACGTCCTGCCATCAACTGAGCAGTCCTTCTCCTCTGATACACAGAAGCAGTTGGAAGACCTTTGGGTGGAGTATTTCAACACCCCGGAAATGACTGCTGAGGAAGCTCAGGAGCGTTACGTCGAAATCATTTCCGACGCTGACTGAGTTTGAACTGTGTGGAATCCGGGCCAGTCTTCCTGGCCC
>JBNKQT010000347.1:0-4776 GCA_050297115.1 Ensifer sp.
CTGCTCGCCTTGCCACGGTTCAGGTGCTCAAGGTGGAGTCGGCTACCCCAACCTTAACGACAATGATTGGTTGTGGGGCGGCGATGTGGAAGCCATCTACACCACGATTGCTCACGGTATCCGTGACAACTCGGATGATGACACACGCGTCTCTGAGATGCCGGCTTTTGCGGACGTTCTGGAGCCGGAAGAAATCAAGCAGGCCGCAGCCTATGTGGTCAGCCTGACGGGCACACCGGCTGACGCGGGTATGGTCGCACCGGGCAAGGTTGTTTTTCAAGACAACTGCGCTGCTTGCCATGGCGAAAATGCCGAAGGCGGTCGCGACTTCGGTGCACCGAACCTGTCTGACGCGATCTCGCTGAAGGCATCGACGGAGACCGAAATCGTGTCGCAGATCAGCAATCCGAAACACGGTGTTATGCCTGCATGGCAGGCCCGTCTGGGTGATGCGACAGTCAAGCAGCTTGCTGTTTATGTTCACTCCCTGGGTGGTGGAGAATAAGCCAATTACATAGCTGCAAAACGAAAACGCCCGCCAATTTCGGCGGGCGTTTTTATTTGGAAAGAGAGAAATAATTCAATCGCTTGATCTGGATCAAAGAGGTTTGAGCGCCCCTGTGGAAATATCATTTTGACGCTGGGGATCGAACTTGTAACGATAACCGGCTGACCTGTGATCTAAACAGGTCGACTCTTCTCTCCAGCATGATTTTTTCATGCCCCTTGCCACGCCAAAAGGCGTGGCCTTTTTTGTTTGGGGTGCCGGCGAGGCTGGCGGAGACTGTGCTTTATGGCGCGACCAAAAAGTTGGCATCGCCTGGAGCTATGCAAGCAGCTGTAAAAACATATAAAAAACAATATTAATGTGCGACAGATTGCCTCCACTTGACTTAAGTCAAGGCTGCTATGGACCTTGGATGCGAAAAGCGAGATGATCAAATTCGTTTAATTGGGTGCCGAGTCCCTTCCCAATCAGTTTGACGGGGAAGAGCAAAAGGGTTCTATCAGATGAACATCTATACAGCAGACAAAGACAAGAAAAATGGCGACGAGGTTGTGCAACACGATGCGCAGCCGGTAAACGCGGCGCATGTGCGCAAACCGCTTTATGAGGCGCGCAAAAAGATCTTCCCAAAGCGCGCCGAAGGGCGTTTTCGGCAGTTCAAGTGGATTGTGATGCTGGTGACGCTCGGCATTTATTACGTCACGCCGTGGATACGCTGGGATCGTGGACCATTTGCGCCCGACCAGGCCGTATTGGTGGACCTTGCAAACCGCCGTTTCTATTTCTTCTTCATTGAAATCTGGCCGCAGGAATTCTTCTTCGTGGCGGGATTGTTGGTGATGGCCGGATTCGGGCTATTCCTGATCACCGCTGCCGTGGGGCGTGCCTGGTGTGGTTACACATGTCCACAAACGGTTTGGGTTGATCTCTTTCTGGTGGTGGAACGCTTTATTGAAGGCGATCGCAATGCGCGTATGAAACTCGACAAGGGCCCGTGGACTTTCAGCAAGGTCTGGAAACGCGTTGCCAAACATGCGGCCTGGTTGGCCATCGGTGTCTCAACCGGTGGTGCCTGGATCTTCTATTTTGCAGATGCGCCGCAGCTGCTTATCGACTTCTGGACTTTGCAGGCCGCACCTGTCGCCTACATGACGGTCGGCGTTCTGACGGCAACGACTTATATTTTTGGTGGTCTGATGCGCGAGCAGGTTTGCACCTATATGTGCCCGTGGCCGCGTATCCAGGGTGCGATGCTGGATGAAAGCTCGCTTACCGTGACCTACAATGACTGGCGCGGCGAACCGCGTACGCGCGGTACAAAAAAGGCTGCCGCATCAGGGAAGATTGCGGGTGATTGCGTGGATTGCAATGCCTGTGTGGTTGTCTGTCCGATGGGTATCGATATCCGTGATGGTCAGCAGCTGGAATGCATTACCTGCGCGCTGTGTATCGATGCATGCGACGGCGTTATGGACAAGCTGGGGCGCGACCGTGGCCTGATTTCCTACGCGACGCTCGCTGACTATCAGTCAAACATGGCGATTGCGACGGGTAATCGCGCCCATGAGATCAACCCGGATCTGGTTCGTGATTCCGATGGTCATTTCCACGACAAGGTAAAGCACTTTGACTGGCGCATTATCTTCCGTCCGCGTTCGCTGCTCTATTTTGGTGTTTGGTCACTGGTGGGTATCGCGCTGCTTGTTGCACTGCTGTCCCGCGACAGACTTGAAGTGAACGTGATCCATGACCGCAATCCGCAATATGTGCTGGAATCTGACGGTTCAATCCGCAACGGATACACTGTGCGCCTGCTGAACATGATTCCCGAAGAGCGTGTGCTGACGGTGACCATGGAAGGGCTGCCTGGTGGGGTTATGAAGATCAACGATATCGATCAGCCTGAGGGCAGAACCTTCAAAATTCCGGTTGCTCCTGACCAGGCTACAACGCTCAAGGTTTATGTCACGCTGGGTCCGGCAGACATCACCGGGACTGTGGCACCTTTCGAGATTACGGTGACAGATCCGGACCGTGACGAGAGCGATGTCTATGACGCTGTATTCAACGCGCCGGAGAAGAAGTAAGATGACGACCATGACGAAAGCGAAAAGCGAGTTCAAATTCACTGGCTGGCATATGCTGGGCACTCTGCTAGCCTTCTTCGGTGTTGTTATTGCCGTGAATCTGCTGATGGCCTACTTTGCGCTTTCCAGTTGGACCGGGCTGGTGGTGGAAAACACCTATGTCGCCAGCCAGGAGTTTAACGAGAAGGCCGCAGAGGCGCGGGCGTGGGAAGCAACGGGCATTACGACCAAGCTTGAAGCCAGTGCTTCGGGTATTCGTTACACTGTCACGCATCCGGAAACTGGACCGGTGGCTGGTGAAAAGGTTGTGGCCTCGTTCAAACACCCGGTGGGTGAGAAGTTTGACTTCACTGTGACGCTTGTGCCGGAAGGAAACGGTGTGTTCGTTACGGATCATCCGGTTGGAAAAGGTCAATGGATCGTCGACCTGCTGACAACTGATGGCGACAAGACTGCTTACCACGAAGCAATCCGAATTCAGGTGGACGGGAACTGATATGAGCTGCTGCGCTGCCGGGGCCGAAGGCGCCATGGACGCTGAAAAGGCCATTCATGAACTGCCGCCCACAGAGGAACTGTGGATGGCGGCACGCCAACTGGACGGTGGTTTGCGCCAGACTGATCTGGCCGTACCCGGCGTCCATTGCGGCGCTTGCATCACGACCATCGAAAAGGCATTAAAGGCGCAGCCTGAAGTGCAGCGCGCGCGCGTAAACCTCTCCACAAAACGTGTTTCGTTTGTGTGGAAAGAAGAGGTGGATGGCAAGCGCACGGACCCCGCAAAACTGGTAAAAGCGGTCGCTAACGAAGGCTATGAAGCGCATCTGTTTTCGCCTGTCAGTGAGACAGGCGACGGCGAGCGCAATCTCTTGCTCCGCTCTATGGCGGTGGCAGGATTTGCCGCAATGAACATCATGCTCCTGTCGGTGTCAGTCTGGTCTGGCGCGGATGATGCAACACGTGATCTGTTTCACTGGATTTCAGCGGCCATAGCCGGTCCTGCGATCATCTATGCGGGACAGCATTTTTACAGATCGGCATTCCGTGCGCTGCGCCATGGGCGGATGAATATGGACGTGCCGATTGTGATTGCGGTTTCGCTATCTTACTGCATGTCGCTTTATGAGACGATGAACCACGGAGCTGAGGCCTATTTTGATGCCGCTGTTTCGTTGCTTTTCTTCCTGCTGATCGGTCGTACGCTGGATCATGTGATGCGGGACAGGGCGCGTTCCGCCATCACGGGGCTTGCCCGGCTTGTGCCACGTGGAGCGATGGTGCTGGCGGAAGACGGTGGCCGTGAGTTTCGCCCGGTTGATGAAATTGTTCCAGGTGAGCGTATTTTTGTGGCCGCGGGCGAACGTGTGCCGGTGGACTGCGTGGTGCAAGAGGGGGCCAGCGACATTGATATGTCGATCGTCAATGGCGAGAGTATGCCGGTTGCCGCGATGAAGGGAACGGAACTCCAAAGCGGTACCCTGAATTTGACCGGCCCGCTGGTGGCGGAAGCAAAAGCGGCGATGCGCGATTCTTTCGTGGCAGAAATCATCCAGCTGATGGAGGCCGCAGAGGGTGGAAAGGCACGCTATCGACGTATTGCAGACAGGGCGGCGGACATTTATGCACCTGCAGTCCACTTGCTCGCGCTCGGTGCTTTCTTCGTGTGGGGGCTATATTCGGGCGATTGGAAACATGCCACGACCATTGCGATTGCGGTGTTGATTATCACATGCCCATGCGCCTTGGGGCTGGCAGTTCCGGTGGTGCAGGTTGTTGCTGCGGGTCGTCTTTTCCAAAAAGGTATCATGGTGAAAGATGGCTCGGCCATGGAGCGGTTGGCTGAAGCTGATGCAATTGTGTTTGACAAGACCGGCACGCTGACAGCAGGGCGCCCAAGGCTGCTCAATGCCAGCGAAATAGAGCCGAGCATTCTCGCACAGGCTGCAGAAATTGCCGCACATTCAAACCATCCCCTTTCCAAGGCGCTTGCTGCCTATCGCGGCGATGGCGAACCGGTGCGCAATATTCGCGAAATTCCAGCAGCCGGCCTTGAGGCGGAAACTGATCGCGGTGTCTGGCGCCTCGGCAAGGCGGGCTTTGCAACGGGACAAGAAACCGCGGGCGAGGGCAGTGAGACCGTCTTGAGCCTCAATGGCGAGGAAATGGCGACATTCCGCTTTG